>CAYTSF010000115.1:1724-9933 GCA_964440335.1 uncultured Leptospirales bacterium | reverse complement strand
CTGGCAGAAAACGCTGATGACATAATCGTAATCTATGACCGCAACGGTACAATTGATTACATAAACAGGTCGGGCTGCGAAACCTTTGGAATCGACAGGACCAATCCAGGCAAAAACAACGTGAGCCAGATACTCAACCTGACACCGGACTTTATCCCCATGTCTGCGATCGGAGACAGGCATTCACAGGAGGGGATCAGCTACAAAAACCGGGTCGAGGTCATGCGGCCCGATGGCAACCTGCTTCTATTTGAGACAATATCCAATCCCATAAATATTGAAAACGGTAAACCCGGCATGCTGGTTATTGCGCGCGACTGCACAGAGCGTAAGCAGCTTGAGAAGGAGATAATACTCATCTCAGAGAGGATACGCCAGCAGGTAAGCCGCGACCTGCACGATGACCTGAACCCTCACCTCATCGGCATAGAGGCACTGGCACAGGTACTGGCCATAAGCCTCAAAAAGATGAAACTGGGCGAAGCGTCGCAGGCCGAAAAAATCGCAGGCCTTATCAACAAGGCCATAACAAAGACACACCGCCTTGCCAGGGGCCTCTGTCCCGTTGACCTTGAGTCAACCGGCATACAGACACCGCTCATGAACCTGATAAAGGTCATACGCAACCTCTACGGTATTGAATGCATGTTCGATTATGATGACACGATTATCATTGAAGATATGACGCTGGCCACCAACCTGTACTATATAGCCCAGGAGGCGACCTTTAATGCAGCCAAGTATTCCGGCGGAAGCAGGATTGTCATAACCCTGAAAAAAGAGGAAGATTTTTTCACACTTAAAGTTGCTGACAACGGCTCCGGCATGAAGAGGAGTAAAACAAAATCGGGCGAAGGCGACAAGCGCGACGGTATGGGCCTGAAGATTATGAAGTACAGGGCTGAAATCATAGACGGCACGCTGCAGATAGGCAGGAACGAACCTAATGGCACAACCATTACAATAAAAATGCCGATCAATATATTAAAATCTGAAGGAAGGATATACTATGGCGGAAGGTACACTCACCAGCAGCAGGAAGAATAAAATATATATCGTAGAGGATCACCCCATATTTCTTGACGGCATTTCCCAGCTGATAAACAAGGAGGATGACATGTTTGTCATGGGCGGCTGTGAAACCGCAGGTGAATGCCTCAAGCTCATACGCGAGACCCTTCCCGACCTCATCATTGTTGACATCACCCTGAAGGACAGCTGCGGCATTGAGCTCACAAAGGAGCTGAAGAAAAAATATCCCAACCTGCCTGTACTGATACTTTCAATGCATGAAGAGCTCATCTTTGCTGACAGGGTGCTCAAGGCAGGCGCGCGCGGCTACATAACAAAGCGCGAAGCCACAACAAAGGTCATAGACGCAATCCGCCGCGTGCTTCAGGGCAAGATATACATCTGCGACACAATGATCGACCACTTCCTTGAAAGATCAATTACAGGAGTTCAGAACTTCAACGAATCCCCCGTCGAAAAACTGAGCGAGCGCGAGTTCGAGGTATTCAACCTTATTGGCAAAGGGATGACCAACAGGTCGATAGCCGAGGTACTTTCGGTGAGCACCAATACCATCTCCACATACCGTGAAAGAATCAAGGACAAGCTGAATTTACAGAATAACGCGGAGCTGAACAGGTACGCCATGCAATGGATACAAAAATGATACAATAATCCGTTACATATCGTGTTACCTGAATTATTTTTGACCACGTAAAATTTTAACGAACGCAATATTCCGAAAATACTCTTTCACTTACGATCTTTTTATATATTTGGCAATTCCATTCCCTGAAAAAAAGCGATACTCTCCCCACACATGGATAGATGGCCCGGTATTATACCAGGTTATGAAAACCGCCGGATGATGCTGATGCCGGGTAAATCATTTGTCCATGGAACAAATACCCTGGAGGGCTATATGTATTCAATTGAAGGGAGCGTTGTAAAAAAGCCGAGATCATTAAACAAGTATGCTTCATGGAAGGAAGAATACTCCGACAAGCTGTGCAGCGCTGAAGACGCGGCTGCGCTTATCAAGTCAAATGACCGCATTGCAATGTGCGGCGGAACAAGTGTGCCATACGAATTTTCACGGGCTCTGAGCCGTCGGACAGGGCAGATTAAAAACGTGGGCCTGAGTATGGGTTACGCCATGGCCCTTTTTGATTACATGAAACCGGAGAACCATGAAAGCTTCTACCTGGAAACCGTTTTTGTAGGCCCCATGGAGCGTATATGCATGGAATGGGGCGTGTGCAGGTATGTGCCGATACACCTGGGTGATACCGCGAATTACCTCCATTCATCAAAGGTGAATATCGCAGTGGCAAGGGTAACTCCCCCCGACGAAAACGGGTTCATGTGCAGGTCCAACTTTGCCTCCTTCCTGGACCTTGAAACGATAAGGAGAGCTGACTATGTTATTGTCGAAGTCAACAGTCACATGCCCCGGCTTGTGGCTCCCGAGTTCAAAATTCATGTATCAGAGGTTGACCGGATAATCGAGCACGATGAACCGATCTTTGAAGTGCCGGATATCCCCATATCTGAAGAGGAAAAGGTAATGGCCGGCTACATCTCTGACATGATACCGGACGGTTCGACCATACAGCTCGGATTTGGCGGACTGCCCAATGCCATAGGCTATAACCTTATGAATAAAAAGGACCTGAGCATATACTCAGAAGTGGCTACTCCGGCAATGAAGGACCTTGTGGAGGCCGGTGTAGTCAACGGCGCGAAACGCAACTTCATGAAAGGGAGAAAAATCGTTGCCGGTTTCTGCGTTGGCACCCGGGATTTTTATAACTACGTGGAGAACAATGAGGACTTTGAGTTCAAACTCATTGGATGGGTAAATGACCCCAGGAACATTGCAAAGAACGACAACCTTGTAGCAATTAATAACGCCCTGATGATAGACCTTACAGGCCAGGTGGCGTCTGAATCGATCGGACAGAAGCAGTACAGCGGCACCGGCGGGCAGGTGCAGTTTATCTGGGGTGCAAAGTTTGCTAATAATGGAAGGAATATCCTCGCCATGAATTCCACCTTTAAAGATAAAGACGGGAACCTGAAGAGTAAAATTATGCCCATATTTCCGGATAACACGGTCGTTACTACGTCAAGGAACGATGTTGAATATATTGTTACCGAGCATGGAGTTGCCAACCTCAGGTACAAGAGCATCATGCAGCGTGCCAGGGCTCTTATTGAGGTGGCTCACCCGGATTTCAGGGATGAACTGAAATTTGAGGCAAAGAAAAGAAACTGGCTGTAAAAATTGCACCGACAGTAAATAATCAAAGTCACAAAAAACCGGCTTGTTCAGAGCCGGTTTTTTTACAGCGTGTGTAATATTTTTGATGACAAAAATTTATGCAATGCATCCCTGTTGCCATGAATATAATTCACAACATGGACCAGTACCTCTCCCGCAGGGGCGCAAAGAAAAACCTCTCTCCTTCAGAAAAAGTTCTTCTCGAGAGATGCGAAGGGATAATTTTTTCTGCGCTGAGTTTAAGGCGGGGAGAAAGCCCCGTAACTGTCGCCTGTAATTCCATGACTGGCGATGCCACCTGCACATCACACCTCCACATAAGCATAACAGACGTGCCCAACGAAATAAGATGGGAATGCACATGCTGCGGCACAAACGGGGTAATACAAAACTGGCGGAAAAGCCTTCTGAGCTCAGAGCCTGCTGTTATTGCAAAGACGAACCGCAGGGAATCAGCGACAATGCTCACTCTCCCAGCCGACTTCTATACTGTTCTTGAGGAATCATGTACCGGCAACCCGGAGCTCATGATGCTCCTTTCCATGGCAGAACGGGGTGAGGATACATGCTCGTTCCATGCTGCGGAGTTTGACAGGAACAGGTTCCTCAACACAATATCAGGCAGGGCTGCGGCATGCAATGACGAGAAGTTCATGATGCTTGAAAAAATCCTCAGGGAATCGGTGTAGGGTAACGGATACCGGCTTCACGGACCTGCTGCATCTTCTTTTTATTTTGCGTTCCCCCGCGTCTCAGAGCCTCAGCTTCAGTTTAACTATTCGTCAAGAAAACTCAATATGTCATCAATAAACTCTTCGCGTGCCGGTGCCATGAAGAAATGACCTGCATCCTTGTATTTCTTCAGCTTTGCTCCAGGAATGCCCTTAACCAGTATATCAGAATTTTCCGGCGGAATGAGTATATCATCAGCACCCGTTACAACCAGTACAGGGACCCTTATCTCCGGCAGCCGGGAGTATGTTCCCAGCTTCATGCTGGCAACCAGCTGCCTGCGCGCGTTGTGTTCGTTTACCGGCGCCGACATGAACCGTTTGCGGAAAGTTTCCGCATAACCGGGATTTGCAGCCAGGAACTCCCAGGGAAACATGAGCTCAAGGGCGCGGCTGAATGCCCCTTCCAGTCCCCCGCTTGTATCAAGAAGCATCTTTGAAGCCTGCGGCGACGGCATCACGGTCTCTTTCCCTCCGCAGAATGTCCCGCCAAGTACCAGTTTGCTCACTTTCTCCGGATACTCAAGTGCAAGGGCCTGCGCTATTATCCCTCCCATGGAGAAACCGAATACATGGGCACGTTCTATCCCAAGTTTACCCATGAGGGCTGCGGTGTCACGGGCGAACATTTCGATCGAAAAATCCCCCTCTTCGGGCGTGACTGTTCGACCCGCGCCCCGGTTGTCAAACATCAGAACGCGGTATTTCTCAGACAGGGCATCAACAAGTCCGGGGTCCCACCAGTCCATGCCGGCAGTGAGCCCCATGATGAGCACTATCGGGTATCCTGAACCTTTAAGCTCATAACATACTTTCAGATCCCCTGTTTCAATAAACTGCATGTTCCCTCCTGAATTGCCTGCGGTATTCTGCTTCCATGAACAGTCTATTAATATGGACCATTCATAAAAATAGACCCGGTTCCTGTATCCTTTGCTAACAGGGTCCAAGGGGCGGAGCCCTTTAAAAGCCCTCTTCAGGCTTTCTGGAGTAATCAAACACCAGTTTGAAAACAAGTCAATGTTTTTCCACAGTAATTATGTATATCCATTTTATTAATGCATAAAAACACGCATACAAAAAGTAGAAAAATCCGCCGCAGAAAATACTCTTGTATTGCTGATCAATATAAAATGCGCACTTTTTTATGATATTCTAATAAAAGAGTTGACCGGTGTGTGCAATAGTGTATTATAATAATTAATTCACCGGGTAACATCAAACAAACTGAATCTATGAATGCCATATCAAAATATTTTCATCATAAAAACCTGAATTACAGTAAAAGCTGGCGCCCGATGTTTGCCTTTTACTACCTGACAAATGACTGTAACTATAACTGTCCCTACTGCGGCATCGGCCCTTTTATGATGGACAAATGCAGGTCAGCAGGGACAAATCTCAGGGGTGATGATGTAATATCTTTGCTGAAGGTCATACGCTCTCATACCGACTATGTGGCTATTACAGGAGGCGAACCCCTCACCCACCCTGACTTTGAGTCTGTCATGCGGCAGGTTCCCGGCCTGAAGTTTAAAAAAGTAATACTGGCAACCAACGGGCTGAACGTTGAAAAACATATCAGCATAATAGCGCCGGCCGTTGATTATATTGTGGTAAGCCTTGATACTCTTGACTACGAAAAAGCCATGTTCCTCTCCGGTACAGGCCAGTCTCTGAGAACAGTCCTTGCCAACATAGACCGTCTGGCCACACACCCGGCCAGGAATTACGGCATAACAATATCATCTGTGGTCACCCCCGATAACATCGAAGACGTGTACGAGGTTTACAGATTTTCCATGGACAGGGGTTTCGAGTTCGCGGCAGCGCCACAGCTCGTCGGCGTAAAGGCCCACGATGAACTTGCCGGCTCGGAAGATTACAGGCAGCTTTACAATTTTCTCATAGGGGAGAAGCTCAGGGGCGCGAATATATACGGGACCCTTCGTTACCTCCACTACATGCGCGACCTCAGAAAATTCAACTGCTACCCTCTTACAATGATGGTTGTGTCGCCGGAAGGCAACGTCTACTACCCCTGCCTGGAGGGAGGCTCGGTAGCAGGAAACCTTTTAAAAAATCCTGACCTTGACAGCATCATGCGCACGGCCATTTCTGATAAACATATTCCTGCGGAGTGCAGCAACCAGTGCCATTCAGCCTGCATGCTGTTTTTTTCGCTGCTCATGGACCACCCGTCGGATTTTCTCTACGAAGTATGGTTGACAGCAAAGAACAGGCTGATACAACACAGATATGAAAAAAAGAGACCCGCAGCCAGGTAACCATGAGAGCGCCCTGCCAGACCTTATAACAGGCCGCATGCATGAAAACTTTGACCTTTTCAGTTCCTACATCAATCCCCCTTTTGTAAAACTCCTCAGGCTTGCAGGATTTGCACGCCGGTTTGTTTCAGCATCGGGATTTGAGATGACCGACGACCGCGGGGTGCGCTACCTGGACTTTGTAAGCGGATATGGTTCAATCAACATCGGCCACAACCACCCTGCTGTCAGGGACGCGATTAAATCCGTCATAGACATGGGCCTGCCGTCATTCACGCAGGTTGAATGCGGAATTACTGCCGGGCTTGCGGCAGAGGCGCTCGTATCTGTTCTGCCCGCCGGGCTCAACAGGGTATATTTCTGCAGCAGCGGAAGCGAGGCTGTTGATGCCGCGCTGAAACTGGCACGCGCAGTAACAGGGAAAAAACGCATCATATGCTGCGAGGGGGCTTTCCACGGCAACACACTGGGAGTCCTGGCAATGGCGGATAATCCCCACCGCAAAAACCGGTTCAGGCCTTTACTGCCCGGTGTTGTGCGAATCCCCTTCAACAATACAGAAGCACTGGAGGCTGAACTGAAATGGAAAGACACCGCGGCCTTTGTTGTTGAGCCTCTGCTTGGCGAAGGCGGATGTGTTGAGCCTGCCCCTTCTTATCTGCACGATGCGCTGGAACTATGCCACAGGCGCGGGGCGCTTCTTGTCGCAGACGAGGTGCAGACGGGCCTGGGCCGCACAGGGAGGATGTTCGCGGTGGAACACGGCGGCGTGCAGCCTGACGCAATTGCACTGGCAAAGTCCCTTGGAGGGGGATTTGTTCCTGCCGCTGCCATGGTGACTTCCGGCAGACACTTTGACAAAGCATACGGCTCCATGGGTACATGCCTTGACCATAAGAATACTTTCGGAGGCAGCCCCCTTGCCATGGCAGCTGTAATGGCCACGCTGAAAGTGCTGCGCGAAGAAAACCTGGCTGAATTGGCCCGGAGCACGGGCGCGCAGCTAAAACTTGGCCTGCAGAAACTGGCGGAAAAACATGAAATTATAGAGGAGGTAAGGGGAACAGGACTCATGCTTGGCATCAGGTTCCGCGGTCTGAGCATACCCGGACTCAGGGCCTTTATTCCGCGCAATTCCCTGCGCGCCGGCGCTGAACTCTTTGCACAGCACGTTGTACTGGAACTGCTGCATGAACACAACATAATCACCCAGGTCGCTGCAAACGATTTTTCACTTCTTAAAATAATGCCGCCGCTGGCAATCACCCCGGATGCTGCCGAACAACTTGTTAATGCCCTGGACAGTGTCCTCTCGGGCGGAGGCTATGCAAATGCGGTCATGACCATGGCGCGCAGAATCTACTCCGGCGGGAAAGCTACCTCCTGACAGGCCTGCCTGAACGTATAAAATCCGGATATGACTTCATGCCTGAAGGGCCGGTGATGATATCCGCCAGCCCGCGACAACTCGTCCAGCACCGGGCGCAATCTTCTCTGTTCCTTGATTCGTGAAGCGCATCTTTTATCCCGGCTGCGGACTGCCTCAGGGGATCAGCAACCGGCATATCGTGCCTGTCAACACAGCGCGAAATCATGCCACGGTGATTGATATTCATAAAGGTGAGCCCTCCGCCGCAACCGGCAACTCCCCGCTGCACGGCCTCATCGAATGACGCAAGGTAAGCTGCCGCGGAATCGAAGGCCTTATGCCTGCGCTTCAGTTCAAGGAGGTAATCCGAGACCGGCTCCTCAGGCCTGTAGTCCGGCTTTCTGCCGAAGTGGTCGCTGTAAAGGGTGACGGATAATGACACGGAGAGTTCCTCCGCTATAAGGAGCAGGCCCTCAATTTCCCTGATGTTGTCCTCCATGAGCACCGCGAGGATCCGCACTCTGTG
>CAYTSF010000115.1:0-1624 GCA_964440335.1 uncultured Leptospirales bacterium | reverse complement strand
GCAAGCGAAACCATCATCGGTGAAAAACTTTCAAGCTTCGACACAACGACCTTCACCTGGTCGAGTGAGAGCTCATCGCGCTCGTTGTTATTCTCTCTCCAGAACTCGCATATGCGGCACGTGAAGTTGCAGCGGCCCGTGACCTGCCACAGGCAGAGCACCGGCCTTTTCATTAAAATGTTACCAAGAAGCCTGATTCCTTTCAGCATGCCTTCTGTTACCAGTCTGCATGAAAATAACAACTACTTTTCAAGGGATATATCCTGGGCCGCACCTTCAGCTTCCATGTAGCCCTAAGTGGATCAACATCCCCCTTAACAGGATGCGGTTTTACAACAACTCTGTTGACAAAAATATCCCGCTACTTCAAATATTCACAGCATTCACAGGAGCACCCATGAACTACAGCGGAATCATTTTTGACCTTGACGGCACACTGCTCGACACACTCGAAGACCTTGCCGATTCAGTAAATTCCATCCTTTCTGAAATTAATCTTCCGCAGCACCCGCTGGAGGATTACCGCTACCACGTGGGCAAAGGGATGCGCAACCTCATAACAAACGTACTGCCTCAGGAGATGCGCACCGCTGAACTGATTGACAGGTGCGTTGACATGATGTTTACCGAGTACGGCAAACGATGGGACGCAAAGACAAAAATCTATGATGGGATTCCGGAACTTCTCGATACCCTGACCTCAATGAATATGAGGATGTCTGTTGTGTCAAACAAGGAACACCACTTCACGCTGCGGGTTGTTGACAGGTTTCTCGGCAGGTGGAGGTTCGACGCGGTGTTCGGCGAGCGGCAGGGCGTGCCGCGCAAGCCTGACCCTGCCGGGCTCATGGAGGCCGCGGCAGTGATGGGAGTTGAACCGCGCCGGATCATCTGCCTTGGCGATTCAGGGAGCGACATGACCGCGGCCGTCAGCGCCGGGATGCTGCCCGTGGGGGCGCTCTGGGGGTTCAGGGACAGGGATGAACTCCTGGGTCACGGTGCAAAAATGCTTATTTCAGGACCCCTTCAACTCGCTGAGATAATCTGCGGACATTAAATTGCCGCATGCATCTGCCACTATTCATATACAGAGAGACGGTCTATGCGGGGATATTCCGGTTAACCAAGCACTTTCTTTATTTTAAGGGAAATCTCGGACATGGAGTAGGGCTTCTGTATAAAACCGGCTACACCCATGCTCATTATCTTCTCAACCCTGCTGTCCTGCCTGAACCCTGAGCTCAGAAGCACCTTCACATCGTTCCTGATTTTTTTCAGTTCAATAAACACATCGTCACCGGACATACCGGGCATGGCCATGTCGAGCAGGACAGCATCTATTTCATCAGCCCGATGCATGAATAATTCTATGCCTCTGTTGCCGTCCTCTGCGGTGATGACGGTATAACCGCACTCTTTAAGAATATTTTCCGCTATATGCCTCACGATATCCTCGTCATCGATTACCAGCACAACGCCCGCACCGCTTACGACCTCCTCCTCCTCTCCCGCGGCCTGCGATACATCCCCCTCCATAAACGCCGGAAGATATATGTTAAATGTCGAGCCCACTCCAGGTTCAGTGTAGACATCGATGAAACCATTATGCTGGTGTATTATATTA
>CAYTSF010000114.1:3625-9996 GCA_964440335.1 uncultured Leptospirales bacterium | reverse complement strand
GGAAATCAGCCATGTTGCTGGTTTCCCCGACATTTCGGAATGAGCCAAAAATCCTGTTAAAACAATTATAAGAAACGAATCGCTGACGTAAAACAGAAAAAGCGGCATCTGCCGCTTTTTCTGTCTGAATAGTATTCAGCATCAGAAGCTTAGTCCGAATGCGGCGCCTGCAGCCCAGTCCCTGTTCTCATCAAGCGCGTCTGTCATGATAAGGTCAAGGTTCAGCTTGAACTGCTTGTCTCTCATGAGTGCGAGCCTCAGGCCTGTGTTAAAAGATCCTCTCCACCACGCATCCGATCCGCCTGCTTCGGTGCTGTACGAATAGTTGGAGAAATCGTTGATCCAGTGGACGTAGTGTTTGAAAACGTTGGGCAGGAAGTCAAGGTCAAAGCCCATTGAAAAATCGACATTTTCATTGTCATTCTCATGATCGCCTTCCCTGTCTTCACCCCAGAAGGTATGGCCAATGACTATGGTTGTTTCTGCCGGCATTGAAAAAAACTCGCCGGGATATGTGGCTGCGAAATAAATCTGGAAGTCATGCCTCTCCTCATCCGTACCGTTTTCATCCATGAGCTGCGCGTTGCCGCCGATTGCGAGCCCCTCTGTGAATACCCACTTCGCGTTGATTATCATGTCATCGGTTTCATCATCCTCACCGAAGTCGGGCTGCGCGTCATATGCAAAACCAACTTCCAGGTTAGTACCGGCGACACCAATATGCAACAGGGCTTTGGGGATGTGGTATCCGCCATCAGCAGCGTCATCGCTGGCGTCAACATAGTGGTATCCAAGGTCGAGCCCGAAATCCGCCCCTTCCCATCCGGTGTGGGCCGTAGGTGTTGAAATAAGGCCTGTAGCTCCGCCAAAACTCGGGCTTTTAAAAGCCTCGGCATTAACAGCTGTGGTAAAGTATAAAGAGAATACTGCTGCAGACATAAGTGTAAGAATTGTGGTCCTGTTAATTCTCATCGTGAATTTGCCTCCTGAATTATTTTTAATATCAAGAATAGATGATCTGACTTATTATTCAAGTTAATTTTGGGGTTTTATTATGATAATAATTGTTTAATACAGAGCAGTATTTATTCCTTAACTTATTCTAAAGTAAATAAAGCTCAATTACTCCAGCCGCCTATGGCGGCTGGAGTATATAATTTTTTTACATTAAAATATGTGTTCAGGTATTATTGCTGAATACAGAGGCATTTTATTTCTGCACCGGGTACGCCGGTATTTATTAATGCTGCATGATAGCATAACAATGATTTGTGGAAAAAAACTGCTGCCCGGAGCATGTTGAGGCGCACGGCGCTACTGTAAATAGAGTATAATCATGTATGAAGTGACTATACTCTATTTATTAAAAGAAAAAGTCAGGTCGTTCCGGCGGACTTTCCACCGGCCTTAACAGCAGGTTATCCGCTTGCGTGACCTGTGCGCAACAATACCCGGTGCTGTTAAACTTCTACTATTTTTGCATCAGCAGCGTTTTTCTTAACGGATTCAACTCCTTTAAGGCATCCGGCTTTTGCTTCGTATGATTCACCCTGGCCGATTATCTCTCCGTTAGATGCCTTTAACCTGAAACGGAAACCTCCCTTCTTGTCTTCATAAACTTCGAATGCTGAATCCTTCTGTGAATTTTTTTTAACAGATTCGATGCCTTCAAGGCATGCGGGCTTTGCGTTATAGGCCTCTCCTGTCAGTATGATCTGACCGTTGCCCGCCTTGAGACGAAACCTGAACTTGCTGCCCTTGTCTTTATATACTTCAAATTTTCCAGCCACTGGCGTTCCTCCTGTATTTAATGTGAAAATTATACAGGCATATAATTTTTTTTAAAGACTATTTTGCAGCAGGCCATAAATTTTTTATAATGCTCTGTGCATAAGCAGTTTCATGCCGGTACCTTATTAAATAATTAGAGCGGGCCCTTCATGGAAAGCCATCGTCATTTTCACCGGTTCAGTAGTGCACACCGGCATAAAAGTTTTTATGAGATACATGAGCCTTATCGTTGATTTTTCTTTGCCGCGCGGGAAAAATGACGTATTATTAAAATGCACGCACCTCCTGGTTCCATTGAAAGAAAGAAGAGACTGCTGACTCAGCAAGAGGGATTAAATCTGTGATTGGCAAATATTCATTATTTATTATACCACCAGTTCTTTCGCTGGCAACAGCCTATGCCCTTGCTGTCGTTTCTCTTACCTGGGGGAAACTAAACAGGGAGAAGGCGCTGCTTGCCCTCATATGTGTCTGGTGGTCAATGCTTTCATGGGCATTTATCACCCACAATGTTGTTTCAGACCCGGCGGTCATAATGAAGGTTGAGAGGTTCATTCATACCTTCTTTGTCTTCTCACCGGCCATGTCCCTGCTTTTTTTCCAGGTAATAACCGGGCATAAAAACCGGTTTATGCTCGGGACATTTTTTGTTACCAGCACTGTTTTTTCTCTCTTTGTCCATACGAAGTACTATTTTTACGATTTCAATTATTACAGCTGGGGCATGATCGCCAGGGGTGGAATGGCAATGACCCTCTTCTCTGTATACGGAGCTGTGAGCACCCTGTACATATTCATACTGTTCGTCAGGCGGCTTCAGAAAGAGAAGAACAGTGTCCTGAAGCTCAAAATAAACTACCTTTTTATTTCATTCTTCCTGTCGGTCATACTCACTCTTACCAATATTCCTGCCATGAACGGCATAGATTTCTACCCCCTGGGCAACCTGAACTTTGTTCCTCTGGGTATAATGACATATGGAATCCTCAGATACCGGCTGCTGGAAATTGGAAGCATAGTGCACTACACTCTTTTCTGGATTGTGTTATCATCTCTTATCGTGGTGCCCAACCTTTTCGTGTTAAAGTTTATTACGGGAATTTTCAGCAGGGTCCATTTATCTACTCTGTCCCTTATTTTTATAACATGGTTTATGCTGAACTACTTCTACTTTAACCGCATACAGCCTGTTATAAACAGGCTGGTCAACAGGAAGAGTTATAACCTGAAAAAAATGGAAAAGAACTTCATCAGGGACCTTGCGCTGCTGAAGAACCTGGATGACCTTAAAAGGGATGTAATAGTTACCCTTGAAAAGACCCTGGATATAAACAGGGCCGAGCTTTACCTGCGAACGATAAATACAGGGACATTTGCAGATTCCGGCGGAAACATTGTGAACCTGAACGGCATTCTGGCCTCGGTTCTCCGCGACTGCCGGGATGTAATAATACAGAAAAGCATACTTGAATCGAAGCTGGAACATGACGATGGCTGCAGTATGATGCTTGAATTCCTTTCTGCGCGTGACAGGGAATACTGTGTGCCGCTGAAGAGCCAGAATGAACTCATTGCCCTTATTCTCATGTCAGAAAAAAAAGACCGCAGGCAGTTCGGCAACGAGGAGTACAGGTTCATCGCAAGGATCGCGGCATACGCAAGCATTGCCCTGGCGAACTCCGTCATGTACCAGAACCTTTCGGACGTGAACGATAACCTTGAACGCATTGTCGAGGAGAGGACGTCGCTCATAGAGAAGCAGAAATTCGAACTCGAAAACGACATACAGTTTGCCCGCAAGATACAGATGTCCCTGCTGCCGAAAAATATTCCAATGATAAAAAAAATAAGCATCGCCTACAGGTATGAACCTGTGATGGGCGTGGGCGGCGACTTCATAGATATCCACTACAGGGAGGGGATGGATGACGTGGGCCTTTTCATATGTGATGTTTCCGGCCACGGCGCCTCCTCCGCGATGATCGCCTCAATGGTCAAGATGTCGCTCAACTCCTGGGGCAGGTTTATACAGAAACCTGCCGGGGCTTTCATTGAGATGAAGAAGCTGCTCAGGGGGAAGATCGGCGACAACTTCATATCTGCATACATGTGCTGTATTGACCTTAAAGACGGCACTGTTACATCTGCAAGTGCGGGCCACCTGCCAATGATAATCATGCGCGCAGGGGGATTGATCGAGACAGTAAAGCCCCAGGGGAAACTGATTCTTGACATGGAGTGCATGCCATACCAGGAGGTAGTGAGCAGGCTTTACCCCGGCGATACAATAGTTCTCTATACAGATGGAGTTATTGAAGCCCGGATGCCGGGCGGAGAGATGATCGGCATGGAAAATTTCACCGGTATGCTCAGGGAGGGCATGGGGCTTGGCCCGGAGGACCTGTGCGCAAAAATTTATGGCAACATTTTCAACGGGGTAAGCCAGACCATGATCGAGGATGATTTCGCGCTCCTTGTGGCGCAGTACACCGGCTGATAAAAAAACGGAGCACAGGGCTCCGTTTTTTTAGTTTAGTGAATAGTCTTTGATACAACTGCTAGGTTCCGGCTACAGCATGCTGGAGTTCTGATGCTTCCTGCAGATGCTGTAAGCGGAATTTTTTCCCCATGATCAGTTTTTTGCAGTTTGGCGCCCCGCACTGGCATTCGAAAGAACGAAAGAGCTCCTCTTCTGTCGTTTCATAGTCCATTGTGAGAAAGTCGCCTGGTTTAATCTCCTTCAGGGCTGTGAACGTCTGGGTCTCCATGTCGCATGACATGTTCGGGTCACAGCTATGAAGCACCTTGCCCATGAAAAATGGATCGTGAAGGTGGTTCCCCTCCTTAAGCTGGAGAGTGAATAATGTCACTTCACTTAACAGTACCCCTGCGAACCTGAATACAATTTCGCCAGGCATGAATGAAGCCTGTGATATAATGCCTTCGCCTACATCATCAGTTTTTATAATACTGAATTTTTCCTTTGTAGGTTCGTGCATAAACCTGGGGTAGAAATCCGGATAGAACCGGTCCGGAACGTGATCATCGATCATTTATTTTATCTCCTTAATACGACGTTTTCTTTTATTTCCCCTGGTGAGAAGAATTCATTAATCATGTTTATGATTATCTCCTCCTCGAACCATTTACAGCTGAATACGTCAAGGTACAGGTCACGGAACGTATCGTTGGTATGGATCGTGATCGCACTCGTTACAATCAGCTGCACTGCTGATATTCCCACCTCGATCCCTTCACCGAACCTTGCTATTACCAGGTCGCCGTACGGGACCATGTCAATGGCGGGAACCATCTCTTTTATAAACCGGGACACCGTAGGAATGTCGAGCAGGTTCTCGTTGCATGCCACGGCTGTTACCATGAGGTGCTTGCCGTAGTATTTCTGCCCGTTGATCTCTGCCCGCATGTACGCGCCCCGGGATGCCAGGCCATCTGGTGATTTGCCCATTTATTTACTCCTCAAAGTTAATCGTGATACTTGTATAAATCCTTTTTCTAAGGTTATACGGTATATACACTAATACCCGCCATCAGAAGGGCGGGTATTTTTTTCAGGGTTAAGTGCCGGTAAGCTATAAGTTACCTCGATATTTTTTTTTACTAAATGCACAGGCTTTTTTATTTGTCAAGAGATTCATAGATCATCGACCCCATATTGGGTAATATGTTTGTTTTTTTTTAAGGCTGTATTAAAAAAAATTATGTAATATTCAATCTGCGGCAGCAGCCGGGCAGTCGGCAGCTTGGCCGGGGGGTTTTTATATACATCAGAAGGTATATTTATAAATATTTTTTTATATTTTATGAATCCGGCGGGAAGATGAGGCATTATTTTTTTAACAATAAGGATTTTGTCTTGTCGAAAAAAGATCGGGTTTTTACAGATATAATATCATTCATAAAATGGTTATACAGATAATGTCATCTGCTCCTTCCGCATAAGGCGGGCCGGGAACATGGCTGCTGCGGAAAACCAGTTTCTGATTGGAATGATTAATGATAATACACCAGGAGAAAATATGAAATTTCTTTTCGAGATGTTCCCCATTGTTCTTTTCTTTGCCGCGTTCAAGTTCAGGGGGATTTTTTTTGCAACAGGAGTGGCCATCGCTGCGAGCATACTGCAGATAAGCTACACATATATTAAAAATAAAAAGATCGAGCCCCCCATGCTCATCAGCCTCGCAGTGATAATTGTTTTTGGAGGGGCCACACTCATAGTCCATAACGAGATATTTATTAAATGGAAACCTTCAATCCTCTACTGGATATTTGCACTGATACTTTTTTCAGCAAGGATCATCTGGAAGAAGAACCTCATGCAGGCCATGCTTGGCAAGCAGATACAGGTGCCGGCAGAGGTATGGGAGAGGCTGAACTTCAGCTGGGCATTCTTCTTCGCCGCGGTCGGCGTAGTGAACATTTACGTGGCATACCACTTCCCTACAAATATCTGGGTAAATTTTAAACTCTTCGGCATCTTCGGCCTCATGATACTTTTTGTAATTATACAGGGATTTATTCTTGCCCCGCATATCAAGGAGAGCGAGGAGTAGGCT
>CAYTSF010000114.1:1692-3525 GCA_964440335.1 uncultured Leptospirales bacterium | reverse complement strand
AATGAAAAAGAAAAAGAAGAAATATTTTGCAGAGCTCATGGAGCGCCACGCGGGCGAGGGATGCGATCCGGTCTGCCCTCACTTTGGCGAGTGCGGCGGGTGCATGTTTCAGCATATACCCTACGAAAACCAGCTGCTGCTGAAAAGGGATTACGTTAATGAACTTTTCGAGGGAATAGCAGCTGTTGACCATGTGAAGCCAGGCTCCCCCTTCGGCTACAGGAACAGGATGGACATGGTATGCGCCTTCGGGAAAAAGGGGCTGCGCATGCAGGGAAGGTACAGGCAGGTCGTTGATATCGGGTCCTGCGCCATCATGCAGGCTTCCAGCAACGAAAAGTTTATTGAGCTGCGCGGCCTCCTTGCACAGGTCGAGGACTACGATTACCTGCAGCACAACGGGTACCTGCGTTACATAGTCCTTCGCCAGGGGAGGTTTACCGGAGAGGTAATGGCTAACCTGGTGGTATCGGTACCGGAAGACAGGTTCGGGTTTGCGCTTTACGATTTTCTTGAGAGCGTGGATTCATCCTCCATCATACTGAGCGAGGGCCTGGCTGACCTGAGCTTCGGGCCTGTGTACAAGACCATGAAGAAAGGGTTCATCACAGAGAACTTTGACGGCATAGAGTACATGATCACGCCAAATTCATTTTTCCAGTCAAACTCAGAGGTGGCCCTGGCCATGTACCGCCGCATCAAGTCATGGACCGCGGGACGGACCCTTGACCTCTACTCGGGCGTGGGGAGCATATCGCTCTTTGTGTCATCTGCCGCAGAGAGCGTCACAGGCGTGGAGATAGTTGAGGAATCCGTCAGCACCGCAAACAAAAACGCGGAGAACAATGAAACAGGGAACGTGAACTTCCTCTGCGCCGATACCCTTGACTACGTGAAAGAGAACAGCGCGTCATTCGATACGCTCATACTTGACCCTCCACGCAGCGGCATGCACCCCAAGATGATAAAAGAGATCCGCAACATGCAGCTCGACAGGATCATATACATGTCGTGCAACCCCGCGACCTGCCGCGACGATGTCAAGGCGCTGGAGGAGTGGGAGGTCGAAACATTCGAAGCATACGACATGTTTCCCCAGACGCCACACGTCGAGACCCTTGCACTCCTTAAAAGGAGGCAGTGAGTGGACAATATATCTGACAAAGGGCTCCTGCGCCGCGTTAAAATCCATGTGTCTGCGCGTGAGCATACATACTTCGCCATTGTCCAGCCCGGATTTGAGCATACACTTTCGGCAGAGATGAAATTGTGCGGCCTCAGCGTGAGCCCTGAACTTATCGAGGGCGGAGTGGAATTCACCGGAAAGCCCCATGACCTTTTTAAAGCTTGTATTTCTCTTCGCGGCGCATCGCGGATTGTTATGCGCCTTGATGCATTCAGGTCGGGGCAGTTTCACCAGCTCGAAAAGGACGCGGCTGAGTTTCCATGGGAGCTTTATCTTCCATGTAACTCTAAACCTCTGTTCCGCACAACAGCGTCAAAGTCCATGATCTGGCATACCGGTAAACTCGAAGAGATACTGGCCGCTGCCATTGACAAACGCATGAAAGAACATTCCAGATCTGAATACTTCACATCACCCGCACCGGAAATTACGCAGACACTCATTGTCCGCAACCACAAAGACAGGTGTACAGTGAGCCTTGATGCATCCGGGGCGCTGCTCCACAAGCGCTGCGGAGAAAAACATGTTACCGCAGCGCCCCTGCGCGAGACCACTGCCGCGCTTATACTCATGGAGGCAGGGATTAAAGGCTACGATGTGCTGGTTGACCCCATGTGCGGGTCAGGCACCTTCAGCCTTGAGGCAGC
>CAYTSF010000114.1:0-1592 GCA_964440335.1 uncultured Leptospirales bacterium | reverse complement strand
TTTAACTGCAGGTATGACCGCAAGGTGCTGTTCATGAACGGGGGACTCAGGGTTGCTGTGCTGTTCAGGGACGCTGAGACAGTTTAATTTTTAAGTACATGGAGCGATGAGTAACATCCTGCTTTTGCTTTGTCAGAAGACGTTTCATTGCTTCTGCCTTCCGGTTTTAGACCGGCTGCTTTATTTTTAGGAATTTGTCCCCTTTCGCTCAGTCGCGGAGTTTTATGCGGCGATTTTATGAGTGTTAAAATAGATTCCCGGCGGTTTTTTAAGCATAAACCTTCGAAAAGAATGGTCACAGGCTGCGCGATCATACTAAATTTTGCGTGAGAGATAGATTTTATGGAAAAAACAAAAATACTTTTCAGCATGCTTGCAGGTGCTGCAATTATTATATTATTTTTATTTTCAGAGATACAGGATATTTCATCAACTTTGAAATATCTTTTCAAAGGACCTGATATAGTTGATCTGAATTCAACTAATATTAGCAATATAAAAGAAAATGACTGGATTGAAATAACAGGCGCTGAAACTCAATATTTCATTATTAATTATACAGTAGAAACTGAAACAGTAAAAAAATTTCAGTCATCTAATACAATCTCTGATGCTAAATACAGGTATTCAGTAATGATGCCTCAAGATGATCCTATGGTTAAAAGCTGGGATGCGGTGAGGGATATAGCAGCTGAAATATCACATATAAATCCTGATATGGTTAATGATCAGTACTCAGGTGAAGGTGCGAAATACCTGGCACTTGTTTTAAAGTTAAATGATTATATACAAAGATTTTCCTCAAAAAAACCTAAACATTATGCTATAATCCGAAAGTATATTAAAACTGATACCTATAATAAATATCCCGATGGATTCAGATTAAATATACCTGATGATATGAATTTTCAATTTTTAAATACTGATATTAAGCAGAGTGTTAAAAACGGCATTGAAAGAGCCATAGATATTAACAGATCATTCAATATAAATTCAAAGATTAGAGGAATTGTTGAAAAAATACCGGAAGATGTTTCTAAGCAATATAGTAAATGGCTTGGAAAAGAACCTCATTTCTCAATAAAAGCCGATGAAACACCTGAATGGAGAAAAATTGTTACTGTACCACTGTTATTTCTGCTTCTTTGTTTTGTTCTTAGAATAATGTTTAAAATATTCAATGGCCAAGGGAAATTTTAAGACCTCCTGGTTATTAAAAGATACGATGAAACATACAATAGTATTTAAATTATTTCATAACTATGTATTCATCATTACAATATTATTATAATCAAAATTTAAAATCAATACAGCGGCAGCCGCCTGAGCATGAAGGGTATTTCATTCTCAGACATGGGCATGATGCCAAGTACCGTAAGTGTTGACTTTTCATCTATCCGGTTGAGGTATATAGATCCATCTTTAACATGGCTGTTTTCAGTTGTGTAGTGTGAAAAATTTTAATTTACAGCAGCATTACCAGGACTTAAAGTCAGGCATATAACAATATTATGCTTCTCATAAGTACAAGTATGTCCCTTGAACCGGGAGCGGTGTAGGGGACTTTAAGCGTTTTAATACGCGGAATTTCC
>CAYTSF010000113.1:0-10065 GCA_964440335.1 uncultured Leptospirales bacterium | reverse complement strand
GTCGCTGTACCTGTCGCTGCATGAATCAAAAAACGCCCCGGCCTTTGTGACGTTGTTGGTCTCCCTGGCCACCCTGCCGTCGATCATGTCAAGTGAACCGCTGATTACAAGCATCCACCCGCCAAGGGCAATATGGCCTGCCGCGTAAATGCATCCCGTCACGAATGAAAGGAATATGGATATGGCCGTTATCTTGTTTGGGGTTATCTTCAGCGCTTTGCAAAATAAGAGTACAGGCCTGATAAGCCATGACCAGAATTCAATCAGAAAGACGCCTATAAAGCTTGTGTGGAGCCTTGAAAGTGTTTCCTGCGAGAGTGTCCTTCTTGACCATGTGAGCGCGAAAAATGTAAATAGCGCGCCTACAGCCTCCAGGCTTATTATCAGCGGCAACAGAGAATGGTAAATGGATTCATTGTAATTCATTTTAAATCAGCTTGTCCCGGTATATGATTTACTGTAAAATAATGAAGCTTTTAGTAATTTTCACTCATGGACACATGAAGTCAATAATATTTTTCGGCAGTTTTATATTGTTTTTTGTTTGCATGCCTCCCGGAGCATTTTATTCTTATGATGAAACAGGGGGAATTATGCCGAGAAAACTCATGTTTGATGAAATCAAGTCCGCCAGGCCTTCAATCGAAGAACTTTCCGGGAGCAGCAGGTTCCCGGTTTCTGTTTACGCTGAAAATATACGGAGCCTCTACAATGTAGGGGCGGTTTTCAGGACTCTTGACGGTGCCATGGCTGAAAAGCTCTGGCTCTGCGGATATACCGGTTTCCCCCCGCGCAAGGAGATCGATAAAACAGCCCTTGGCAGCACACGGACAGTTCCATGGGAGCACTCCACTGACAGCATTGCAGTCCTCCGTGGACTCAGGGAGAACGGGGTGCAGCTTGTGGCCCTTGAGCACACTGATTCCAGCGTGAGGTACACTGAGGCAGAATACAGGTTTCCGCTCTGTATCATGCTGGGCAACGAGGTTGACGGGCTCTCGGAAGAGGCGGTATCCATGTGTGACCTGGCAGTTGAAATCCCCATGTACGGAATAAAACAGTCGCTGAATGTATCAGTTGCATGCGGAATCATCGTGTACCATGTGCTCGAACAGTACCTTAAAAAATTCCCTTCATGAAAATTCTTCGGGACAATCCGCTAAAGAAGATGACATAATCTGACGATAATCGTAAAGGAGATATTCCGCGCGGAGCATACCCATGAAAAAAGCATTACTCCTTATACCTGTTATACTGCTCATATCCTTTCCTCTGCACGCCGTGAAACTCAAATGGGAGCTCGACAGGGGCGAACGCATAGAGATGGTGAAGACAGCCGGGGTCATGTACTATGTCAACAGGGCTGTGCAGCGTGTGTACGAAGAGAGGAACATCATTGACCTGACATGCGCAGACTCATCTGCGGAGAGCTACAGGGTGGATGGCGTTTTCAGCCTCTATGAGCGCGAGTCGGGTGAAAGCGTTTTCAGGCTTAACAAAAAGTATGTGGTGGATTTTAATATATCCCCCTCCGGCCGTTTCGAAGTTAAGAAGGGCGACCTCATGCCCAACCTTCGGCACATACCCGCATTTCCCGAAAAGGACCTGAAGCCCGGCGATAAGTGGACTTCTGACGGCGAGCTTGTCATGGACAGCTTTTCTGTTCCATTCAGCCTCAAGTTCCCCGTGGAATATGAATTCGTGAAGATACTGAATGAAAAAGGGAAGGAGATCGCGGTCATCAACTATTACTACGTGATTGAATCTGACCTCTCGGGCGGGAGCTACCCTGCGGACTTTCCGGTAAAGATAGCGGGCGAGAACCGCGGCGTGATATTCTGGAACATAAAAGAAAACAGCCCCGAGTACATTCGCGACGCCTACTACATGGCTTTCCTTTTTGTTTCGGGCAGGGAGCAGGCGCTGGTTGAATTTAAAATGGATATCCAGACAGAGAATAAAGTCTATAAAAACTATACCGATGACCAGAAAGAGAAGGACAAGGAAGACCTGAAAAAGAAACTTCCCGAGGGAACAGAGGTTGATACTGACGAACGGGGTATAGTCGTCAGGATGGATGATGTTCTTTTCGATTTCGATTCCTATTCCCTGAAGGATGAATCGGAAGATAAGCTGAACAGGATTTCTGCGATCATAAAAGAGAAGTACCCCGACAGGGAGATCATTGTAGAAGGCCACACCGACAACGTGGGGAAGAAGGATTATAACTACGCGCTCTCAGAGAAGCGTGCAAAGACCGTTTCTGAATACCTGAAAAGCAAGGTAGGCCATGACAAGATATCCTACCGCGGCATGGGCCAGGACGTCCCGCTGACAGATAACAGCACGGCTGAAGGCCGCAAAAAAAACCGCAGGGTAGAAATCATAATAAAGCTCAACTAGCTGTCACCATTTTCGGGCACTGCCTGAATCCTGAGGGCCGGGCAGTACCTGAGGAAATCCTGAAAGAAAAAAGCCCCTGGGCGGATGCCACGGGGCTTTTTTGTCCGGAAGTGAACTTTACTGTTTTACGGCTTGATTACATCAACAAGAGACAGGTCATCTTTTTTTAGCACAATGATGGTCATGTCTTCACGGTTGATGTATATGCTCTCCTCGTAGAATGTTATGAACGAGTTCTGGTTAATCTTCTCTTTTGATCTGGCGACAAGTTTCAGATCTGTATCGAATTTGCCCAGGTAGTAGTTCTCATCCTCTTTCACTATGGCGTAAATAAATCCGTCCTTAAATTCGATGAAGCTCCTCCAGAAAACATTGTCTGTTCCTGACTTGATTTCTGTCAGCGACTTTCTGTCGATGAGGGTGAGCCTGTGCCCCATCGTATGGCTTCCCTTGTGTGTTATGACAATAATCCCCTCTGAGAATATGTCATACCTTCTGCCGCATATATTTGTGACAGGTGACTTGAAATCGATCTTCTTGGTCGTCGCATTTATCATATACAGCGTGTTGTTGTAGTGACCGCCTTCAAGGTATTCCTTCACCTCGAGATAGTATATTTTAAGCCCGTAAACATTGGGGTCGGTGTCCTTGTCGCGGAGCTTGTCTTCACGCTTGTCGAGTTCCTTCTCCTTCTCCTTCAGTTCCTCCTCTTTTTTCTTTATCTCCTCGCTCTTTGTTTTGTCGCCGGTATCGGAATCCTTAGTTTTATCGGTTGTATCGGATTCCTTTGTCTCGTCGTCTTTTTTTGTCTCTTTATCCTTTGTTTCGTCAGAGCCGTCTTTCTCTTTTTTTACATCTTCCTCTTTCTTCTTTATGTCATCTTCTTTCTTCTCGTTATCTTTTTCTTCTTCCTTTGTCTTCTCTTCCTCTTTCTTCAGCTTCTCCTCTTCTTTTTTGTTGGTCTTCTCCTCTTCCTTTACCTTGTCCTCTTTTTTCTTTATCTCTTCCTCTTTCTTTTTCTTCTCTTCGGGATCGGTTATTTTTTTTGTCTCTTCTTTCTCTTTCTTTATCTCATCTTTTTTCTTTTCTGTATCCTCTTTTTTCTTCTCTATATCTTCGCGTTTCTTTTCATTTTTCTTTTTGTCCTCATCGGTCTTCTTTTTTTCTTTTTCGAGTTCATCTTTCTTTTTCTCTATTTCATCCTCTTTGAGCTTGATGATCTCTTTATTGTCCTCGTCGTTTTCTTTGTCTTTTTTAATTTCATCCTTTGTCTTGTCGTCTGAGATGGCGAATGGATCTATGGTGTCAATTTTTCCCCTTTTGGATTCTGATGTGAGGGGGATGAGAAGGGCTGTTTTTCCCGGCCACTGGTCGTACCTGATTGCTATACCTGCATTTTTTTCGGTGATATACTCCAGCACGCTGGACTGGTACATGGATCTGAAGTACTCCATGTCTCCTCTATGAAGTGCGTTGTAGTAGGTAATATACAGGGCAAGGGCGCGCGCCTGTTCCGGTGTGTAGCTGTATGTTCCTTCCAGGTATGCGGCGATTATGCGGCGCACGTTTTTGATATGGTCAACGCGCGCGTCTTTATCGATAAATAAAATGTCTGCCGCGTATTTATCCGGCTCGCCGTTTGAATCGACCCTGATAACCGAATACTTCATGTGGTAGCGGAAAATTTCATTGTAATTCCCCTTTGAAGCTTTGTAGGCAAGCTGGAACCCTATGGATTTTATCTCGTCTGATGTTTCAAACTTTCCCTTTTTGCCGGTGTAATTGATGAAGTTGATCTTTTTAGACTTTGCGATCTCATCTACATCCACTTCAAGAGCGGATAGAGATATGGCAAAAAAAGTTACGAACAGCATGGATGTTATAATTTTACGCAGCATTGACCTCTCCTTATCAGTAGTATTTGTTCAGCAGAAAATTGTGGTACGATCAAGGTTTAGTATTAATATAATCCTTTTCCTGGTACAAAGTTATCATGGCCGTTATTATTTTGAAACAGATTTTTTAAGGATTTGATGATTTTATACGCAAAGAGGATGGTTACAGTCCGGGCGGGTTTTAACGAAGGTTTTTGTTGTTATAATATAAATCTGTTGCCGGTTTTTCAGCTGTAATATTTATAACCGCATGATGCTATGCATGGCTGATTGTTCGCTGTCTCTTACCCTATTAAGTCCGCCGCCGGAAACTTTCTACTTGACGTGTAAAACTGTATTTTTATGATAGAATATCCCTGATCATATACCTGCTGTTTTCCGGTATTTTATTTATTGCAGGGGGATTTCACCTCATCATAAACTTGGAGCATTATGTCAGGAACAAAAGCTTTCCTCTTCGATTTTGACGGTACCCTGGTGGATACCATGCCCGGATTTGCTGATATTGCGGGGAGGGTCATGCACCAGTTCCATCCCGAAATTTCTTTCGAGTACGCGAGGCAGAGATACCTTGAGACTTCGGGCAACCCTTTTTTCCAGCAGCTCGAAATAATATTTCCCGGCGACCCCACAAATCCCCAGAAGGCCAGGCTCTTTGAGGATACAAAGATCGAGGGCTTTTACAAGTCCAGGTTCACGGACGAGGTGAAGGAGACCATCAATACGCTCAGGGCCAGGGGGATAATTGCCGGTATCGCGTCGAACAATTTCCAGGAGCTCATTGACGGCTTTGTTGCAAAGGGGGGGCTTGAGTTTGACATAGTTCTGGGGTTCAGGCAGGGATTTGAAAAGGGCCCCGCGCATTTTGATCATGTGCGCCAGAAGTTCAACCTCTCCAGGGCCGACCTCACCTTTGTGGGGGATTCGCTCAAAGACGCAGAGAAGGCATTCGATTACGGCATAAACTTTGTCGGCATCTGCGGTACATTCAGGCGCGGGGATTTTATGAAAATCAGGGAAGATATTGTAACTATTGAATCTATAAAGGAACTATTATACCTATGAAAGCAATTGTACTGGCAGCTGGTACAGGGAGCAGGCTCGGCGAGCTTACAAAGGCCAGGACCAAGGGGATGGTCCCTGTCCGCGGCAAAAAACTCATAGATTACCTGCTGGAGTTCTTTGAACTTGATTTTTTTGACGAGGTCATAATCGTGGGAGGATTCTGCTACGAGGACCTGCGCGACCATGTGACTGCAAAAGGTTACAAAAACGTGAAGGTCATTGAAAACAGGGAGTACCTGAAGGGGAACATATATACGCTCAAGAGGGCGCTGTCTGAATTCAACGGCGATTCGTTCCTGATAACCAACGTAGACCACATATACCCGCGTGTTATGTTCCTGAAAATGAAAGAGAGCTTCAGCGGCATACGTGCCATGTGTGACTTTGACAGGAGCCTGGGAGCGGACGACATGAAGGTTAAACTCGCTGCGGGCACCAGTAATATTGAAAAAATAAGCAAGCAGCTCACGGAGTTTGACTGCGGGTATATAGGGATGACATATGTTGACAGATCAATGGAGTCATTCTACAGGGATTGTGTCGGGAAGACCATAGAGCGTTTCGGCGAAAAGGCTGTTGTTGAAAATATTCTGCAGTATATTGCGGAGCAGCCGGACAGAGCGCCGGTCATATGCGACCTCTCCGGTTTCGGCTGGTACGAGGTTGATACTGAGGAGGACCTTCTCTCCGCGGAGAAAGGGCTCAGGGACGACAGGAATTTTAACTGATGGAGCAAAGATGAAACTGAACCTTGTTTATTACGGAAGCGATATCCTCACTGGCGTTGCCGATGAGGTAAAGGATATAGATGACAATGTGATTAAAACTGTTGAGGAGATGTTCCGGGTCATGTACAAGGAGAAGGGGATCGGTCTTGCCGCACCGCAGGTCAACCTTAACCAGCGTATAATTGTAGTTGACCCCGGAGACGACGACAGGCACAAGATCGCGCTTATCAACCCCGAGATCATAAGCTCATCAGATTCGACCGAGCCATACGAAGAGGGATGCCTCTCGCTGCCCGGCCTCAACGCTGATGTCATAAGGCCGGCCGAGATAACGCTCCGGGCCGTGACCACAAAGGGTAAAAACGTAGAGATCGAGGCCGGCGGAATTATGGCCAGGGTCATACAGCATGAGATAGACCACCTGAACGGTATCCTTTTCATAGACCGGATTGAAAAATACATACGCGAAGAGATGAGGACCGAACTCAAGAAGATAAAAAAACTCAACAAAAAAACGGCCTGACATGAAGGTCGGATTCTTCGGAACACCGGGCATAGCCTCCTACGTGCTCGAAAAACTCTGCTGCAAATTCGACGTGGTATTTCTCGTTGCCCCTGAAGACAAGAGGTGCGGCCGCGACCTGAAACTGCAGAACTGCGCGGCAAAGGAAACAGCGATGTGTCATGATGTACCTGTCCTGCAGCCAAGATCCCTGAGAGACCCTGAATTTGCCGAAACCCTTAAAGGCTTCGGCGCGGACATATTCGTTGTGGTTGCCTATGGCAAACTGATCCCCGCGTCTGTCTTCAATATCCCGCGCTGCGGAACCATAAACCTGCACCCGTCGCTCCTCCCGAAATACAGGGGAGCGGCCCCGATCCAGTGGGCCCTCATGAACGGCGAAAGCGTCACCGGCGTAACAGTGCAGATGATAAACGAACAGCTCGACGCAGGGGACATTGTCCTCTCGCGTGAAGTGACCATTGATGAGAACATGACCGCTGCGCAGCTCTTTGAGCTGGTGCTTCCCATTGGCGCTGAGCTGGTCATAAATGCCATTGATCTCCTGGGCTCAGGGAGGACTGACGTACTCATAAAGCAGGACCACTCGCAGGCAACTCATTGCGGCAAGATCGATACAGAGACTGCGCACATAGACTGGAACAGGCCAGCCACGGATATACACAACCTGGTAAGGGGGCTTAACCCCAAACCCGTTGCATGGACCACCTTCAGGGAACGGCACGTCAAGGTCTGGGAAACGAAAATTTTCAGGGAGGATGCGCCTGTACTTGCGCCCGGAGAACTTGCGGTGTTTAACAGGAAAAGGCTCATTGCCGGAACCGGTGAAGGTGTTGTCGAACTCGTATCACTGCAGCCTGAAACAAAAAAAAGGATGGATGCCCTGGCTTTCATAAACGGTTACAGGCTGGCAGCAGGGGAGAGGCTGGAGTAGCAGATGTCTTACAAGGACCGCAAGCCCGACAGGAAAAAACTCAGGCGGGAAAGGACCGCCCGTGAACTATACGCTGAAGACAATGACTCCCGCGTTGCAATTGAAAAAAACAGGGCCAGGGAGCTCCGCGACTCTGCATGGTGGAGGCAGAAAATCTCAACCGGTGAATGCTACTACTGCGGAAGAAAGTTCAGGCCCGATGAACTAACCATGGACCACAAAATACCCCTTTCAAGGGGAGGCTCATCCGACAGAATAAACATTGTACCCGCATGCAAGGATTGCAATAATAAGAAGAAATACCTGCTCCCCACCGAATGGGAGGAGTACATGAACAAGCTTAAAAGCAGCTGACAGCGATAAAATTATTTTTTATTTGCACTGCTCCGGCCGATATTATACTATAAGACATGTTTTAAGCCCCAATCAAATCCTGGAGTATTGTTATGCCCGAAACCAGATCCGTTAAGAAAGGTGAGATACTTTTTGTACAGGGGGAGAATCCTGACAGGATATTTCTCATGCAGGAAGGCGAGATCGAGATTCTCTCCGCTCCCGAGGAGTTCCTGGGGCTTGACAGGGGCATTGTTCTGGACAAATCCATCAGGGTGAGCGTGCTCAAAAGTAAGGCCATGCTGCTGGGTTATTCAGGGCTGCTGGTCTCGCCCTATACCAGGAGCGCCAGGGCTGTGGCGGATTCGCAGGTTACAGAATACCCGCTTTCGCGGGAGGGCTACAGGGCGGTTGCCCATGGCGATTCCAACGGAGCCATCAACATGCTGCGCCAGCTTTTCAACAATTACATGAACTCCCAGAATTTCATGAAAAAGGCCATGGGGGCATATGTCAGGTTCTCCCAGGTGGACGACAACCTGAGCCTGGTCTACAGGCATATTTCATCAGCCAGCGGCCCCGATTCCATAAACAAAAAGAGCGATGACCTCACAACTATATTCAGCATAAACAAGGGGTTATTCCCCGCAATTATTCCGGTGGATTTTCTGCTGGAGGACAGGTCTGCGGCCCTGAAAAAATCATACACCGAGAAGATACAGACTGATTCGCTTGCGCCCGAGTATGCGGACCTTGCCAGGAGGCTGTTGAAGCTTGACCCGCGGATACTCTCCGAGATGCTCAAGGGGGACCCTGACATCGCAGTGTCCCTTTTCTCCGCGATAACCAGGGGATTCGACAGGCTGCTCAACAATACCCATTCCCTCATGGAACGCCTGCTGCAGAAGGTAAGGACATTCTGCGACGGCCCCGACAGCTGGGCGTACTATTTTGCGGCAATGAACGGCATGAAGGAGTGGGCATCTACGGGAGGAGTCACGCCGGATTTCCAGGCGGGCCTTGTGAAGCTCATGCAGAAGCTTGAGGCCATGACAGTGGAGGTTTCGGGCCGCGGTTTCGGCGCGTACGACAGCTACAAAAGAATGGTCGAGATGTCGTTTAAGAAAGATGATGCTGCCAGGCCGGCAGAGAAGCCTGAAGTACAGGAGCAGGCGGAGCCGCAGCAGTCACAGGGCGCTCCTGCTACCATAAGCACAGGGCTCCAGAAGTCCATGTTCCAGATATTCGAATTTGCCATGGTTGAGAAGGAGTCCCAGAACAGGCTGCTCAAACTCATCAACGATTTCAAGCAGAGCAAAAATCCCTTCGGCACTGAGCCAGATGAAAGAAAAATAAGAAGGTATATCACACAGCTCTACTGGGATTTATACAAACAGGTGTTTGCCAGGTCGAAGAGCGAGTCAACTGTGCCCAGGGCGGCGAAGCTCATGCTGAATTTCGGTTTTTTTGATGATGGCATGCTGCTGCCCGAACAGCTCTCCGAGCTCAATGACCTTGCCAGGGTCAGGGAGAGGCAGCCGGAGTTCCCGGTTTACACTGAGTATGAGTTTTTATCCATGATATATAACGGCGACGAGGAGCCGAGCATAACCGAGATGGGGCTCACCTACGAGGCCTACCTCAGGGAGCAGGAGAAGTTCCAGAAAAAGGGGAAGGAGGATGAGGTGAGCCACGACGATCCCAATTCCCCCATGAGCAAAACCCTTCATGAGATCGGCCAGAGGGTTGCCAGCACCGCAGCTGTCTGTTCAGGCGGAACTGCAACTGCGTTCCCAATACTCACAAGTGAACTCATAAAGGGCTCACTGAAAAATTCTTTCCAGTCCAAAACCGCGATCTCCGCCCTTATAAAGAAATTGCGCGACATCGACTTTTCGGCTTTTTACAGGGAGACGGTTCTGCGGCTCGATGCGGCACGGGAAGTCATCGAAGAGGAGATCGTCCCCTATTTTATACTGCTGCCGATTTATGGAACCAAGACCCTGCTCTGGCAGGAGGTGATCGGCAACAACAAACGTTCAATGGGGCGAATCATGGTCCCGATATTTTTTGCCGGCGATATTGAGAAGAGCATGATGCATACATTTGCGTGCTTCAGGTGGGAACTGAACAGGAGCATGAAGAGCGCAATGTGGGCCGACCCCATCGAAGGCGGGATAACCG
>CAYTSF010000112.1:3958-10352 GCA_964440335.1 uncultured Leptospirales bacterium | reverse complement strand
GGTATAAAATATATGTTCTGCATCATGGCGTACCTGTCAATTGGAGTGAGCGCGTAGTGCCCTTCACCCTGCAGTATCATGGTCTCAAGCACCAGTTCACCTTTTCCGGATAACATCTGTTTGACCTGTTTCAGAAAGTCTATGGGCGACCTTCTATGGTAGAGGATGCCCATGCAGAATATGGTATTGAACTTTTTGGCCGACGCGGGGAGTTCCTCAAGGCGGAGCGGCAGCGTATGGATATTATCAATGCCTGCCATTGCGTGCAGCAGGTTGAACTGGCAGTAGAAGTTTATGTAGGGCTCAACGCCTATGGCCACCGCCGGTTTATGGGGTACCATGCGGAACATGTAGTAACCTGAACTTGAACCTATGTCAAGGACGTGGCGGTGTTCGAGTGGTGTAATGTGCTGTATTACCCGGTCCCATTTCAGGTTCGATCTCCACTCGGCGTCCAGATCTATGCCGAAGATGGTAAAGGGGCCTTTGCGCCAGGGCCACATATCCATGAGCGCGGTGTTGAGCTTTATGCGCGTGGACTGGTCAAGTTCATCGCTCCTGCCGATCACTACGGAGTCACCGGTAAAGTCCCTGTGCGCGGCGCGTATGTTCATGAAGGGCGCAGCGGCTTCGGTGAGTTTTCTTCCCTTTGCATCGGTGTGGGTTATGAAGGAGTCCCTCTCCTGCACAAGCCTTGAGAGTTCATCAAGCTCCCCCCTGCTGTACCCGTAATCCATCCATTGCTCAGCATTTACTCTCATCAGTCTTTCCTGCAAATGAACGAAGTGAAGTGAAACCATTTGTTGTAGATCTCTATTGCGCCAAAGCCAGCCCTGCGCATGCGCTCCATGTGGGCTTCAACTGTTTCGGGCACCAGAACGTTCTCCAGAGCTTCGCGTTTCCTGTTTATCTCAAGGAGGGAGTAGCCGTTATCCTCTTTGAACTTATAGTAGAATTCCTGCTGAAGCGCGCACAAACCGGCGTCGCTGTTCACGGTCTTTTCAGTAAGCAGAAATATGCCCCCCGGAACCAGCGCGTTGTATATGCGCGCGACGAGACTGTCCCTGTCAGCGGCGGGTATGAACTGCAGCGTCAGGTTCGACACGACCACCGATGCATTTTTCATTGCTGTTTCGCGTATGTCGCCCATCATCGGTTTTATGCCGCTGTGCGAATCGAAGCCGGAAATTCTTTTTTTAAAGAGGTCGATCATGGGCGCCGAGCTGTCAACGGCGGTCATGCTGAATTGTCTCTGCTGCATAGTCTGCATGAGCGCAAGGGCGAAGTTGCCGTTGGAGCACCCCAGGTCGTAGACCTCGGTGCCGGGGGCGTAGAACTTCGCAGCAATGCCTGCCTGCTGCGCGATGACCTCCCTGTAGTGGGGCACTGACCTTGAGATCATGTCATCAAAGACGCTTGCCACTGTCTCGTTGAATTCAAAGGGGGTAACGTCGGCGTTGTCCGCGTATATCCTGTCTTTATTATCCATGCTGGTCACTTGTTATGATGTCGTTAATTATTATGCCGGCAGCAGTGAGGCCGAATATTCCCGGCATGAATGATATGCTCCCCTGCGTGCGCCGCATTGTGCCAGGTTCGGGCTCATCAACGCGGTTAAGGTTTTCGGTGGACCATACGCAGCGCACACCGCGTTCGATCCCCGCCTCTTTAAGTTTTTTGCGTATAACGCGTGCAAGTGGGCAATGGGTCGTCTTCGATATGTCGCTGCACATCACCTGCGAAGGGTCGAGCCTGCTCCCGGCGCCCATGGATGAGATGAAGGGTATGGCGCGCCAGTGCAGTTCAGCTATAAGCGCGGTCTTTGCCGCGATCTCGTCTATGGCGTCTATTGCGTAGAGATTTGCTGCGTTTTGCGGTATATGCAGGGGGATGTTTTCAGGTGTCAGGTGGTCGCTTACTTTTTCAATGACCAGCGCCGGGTTTATTGCCATGTACCTTTCGGCTGCCACGTCAGCCTTGGCCCGTCCCATGTTTTCCTGTGTGCAGAGTATCTGCCTGTTTATGTTTGAGGGGGTCACTGTGTCGAAGTCCGCTATTATTATTCTGCCCACGCCTGCGCGCACAATGGCCTCTGCCGCGTATCCTCCCACGCCTCCGAGGCCGAAAACCGCAACGGTCGATGCCGCGAGTCTTGCAAGGCCCTCTTCGCCTATGAGTATCCTGCTGCGCGAAAGGTCCATCATACCTCCAGTCCGAATATTCCTGATGCGTTCAGGGTGGTCTGCTCCGCGATCTTTTCTTCGCCGAGTCCCAGTATTTCCGCAGCAGCCTCAAGGAAGAGGAGGATGTTGTGCGGCATATTGGGTTTCTCCATGCCCACGGGCGGTATGTCGGGGCTGTCGGTCTCAAGCAGAAAGTGTCCGGGGTATATGAACTTCAGTACATCGCTCCGTTTTCTGCTGTTGCGGTATGTGAGCGTTCCTCCCATGGAGAAGGAGAGTCCCTTTGCTATGAGCGCTCGGGCAATGTCAACGCTTCCTGAAAAGGCATGTACCGTTCCGCCCCGGCGCGGTACTCCTGTTATGTTTATGCATTCCATGAGCTCGTTGAAGGCGCCGCGGCAGTGAATAATTACTGGCAGGTTGCAGTCAACTGCGAACTTCATCTGTTCCATGAAAACCTCGCGCTGAAGGTCAAATGGAGGGGAGGGAATCTTTCTGTCAAGGCCGATCTCTCCCACTGCAATCATCCTGCCCTTTGACCTTTCAGCCGCAAGGAGTTCTGCCACGCCACGGTCTTTATCTGTCACGTACCATGGGTGCACCCCGGCGCTGTACTCAATCTCTCTGTACATCTCCGCAAGCCCGCGTGAGACCGACCATTCGTCAGCAGTTACAGATGATGTTATGAGTTTCACCAGCCCGGCTGATGATGCTTTATGGAGCACGTCATCTATGTGTTCCAGCAGTTCGGGGCTCTCAAGGTGGCAGTGTGAATCTACGAGCTTCATTTTATTCAGCGCGGTTTGTTTTTTCTTCGTCGATCTTTTCAATGAACATGGCCACGTCGCCGGGCGATATGAAGAACCTGATGTTTTCATCGGTGTTGAATTCCGCAACAATGGGGCCGTAGTTCTTGCCGCAGATTACATGGAAGTCCCGTTCGTGGAGGTAGCTGAAGATGTAGGTCAGCTGCTTCAGTTCGTCAGAGTCCATGTTGTGTACCTGTCTGAAGTCCATTATGACATTTTCATTTTTCATCTTCTGGATGAATGCAGATGAGAATATACGCTTGCGCTCGGCTATGGCATTCTCTGATTTGAGGGTGAACCTGAAGGTTATGAATACGTTGGCCGAGCTGCGGTCAACAACAACGTTTGTCGCCGCGTTCTGCGCCATCTGCTGCCTGTGCAGTTTTGCCTGGGTCAGCGCTGCCCTGATCTTTAATGACAGCGCGGCCTGGCTTGTTGTCTTCGATATGTAATCTGTGATGCCAAGCTTCATGGCTGTCATGATATCCTCCCTCTTTGTTTTTGAGGTATGCATGACTATTGGTATGTGCTTGGTCATTTCGTTTTTTTTCAGTTCCTTTATGACCGAGTAACCGTCCATGCCCGGCATCTCCACGTCGAGCATGATGATGTCCGGGTTCCCGGTCCTGGCCAGTTCTATGCCGTCAGCGCCGGAGGATGCTGTTATCACAGTGTGGTTGTCCTTCTTCAGCATGTCCGATGTGGCCTTCAGTATGGTCTTTGAGTCGTCAATGAGCAGTATGAATCCCTCGATGCTTTCGTCAATTACGGGCGCGGGTTTTGCCGGTTTCTGTTCGCTTTTACCAGGCATGTCGGCCAGTATCCTGCGTATTATCCCCAGTACCTGTTCGTCCTTAAATGGCTTCACAAGGTAGCTGGCTGCGCCAGCGTGTATCCCCTCGAGAATTGTTTTTTCATTTGAATCTGAGCTGATTATGATTATCCTGGCGTTCGGGGCGAGCCTTCTGATGCGCCCGATTGCCTCTATGCCGCTTATGCCCGGAAGGTTCATGTCCATGGTAACTAAGTCGGGTTTGAATGTGAGATAGGCGCCTGCCGCGTCTTCGCCGTTATCGCATTCCTTCACTATGCTGTGGCCTGCCCGTGTCAGCAGGTCTGAAAGTTTTTTCCTTACAAGCTTGGAATCGTCAACAAGCATTATGTTAGCCATGAACTCCCCCCTGTGACAGGCGCTACTCGCCGATTATTTTAACCAGTACCCTCTTGGGCCTGCTGCCGTCAAACTCGCCGTAGAATATCTGCTCCCATGGCCCGAAGTCGAGCCTGCCCCCGGTCACTGCAACCACGACCTCGCGCCCCATGACGCTTCGCTTGATGTGGGCGTCGCCGTTGTCCTCGCCTGTGCGGTTGTGCCTGTATGCGCTCACCGGTTCATGGGGCGCAAGCTTCTCAAGGAAATCGTCAAAGTCCTGCATGAGCCCGCGCTCGTTGTCATTGATGAATACGCTTGCTGTTATGTGCATGGCATTCACAAGGCAGAGCCCCTCGCTTATGCCGCTCCTGGCAAGTTCCTCCTCGACGCGGCCTGTAATGTTGATGTATTCCCTGCGGGACTTTGTGTTAAATGTAAGGTATGTGGTATGGGATTTCATCTGAATCTCCGGTATTTCCGACCCTTCCGGGGGAAGGGGGGTTATTTATCCTTCAGCGCCATGGCTATTACAGTCACAGGGTGTAGCACCTTGTAACTGGTGTTCATCTCTATCTGCATTTTACATGTTTCACAGTCTGTTATTACGAATTCGGGATTCGCCCTGTCTATCATCTCAAAGAGCCTGGTGCCCACTCCCTGGGATATTTCGTAGTTTTCGCACTTGAACCCGTATGTACCGGCTATGCCGCAGCACTCGGAGTTGAGCACAACAAGGTCGAGCCCTGGTATGGCCTTGAGCACGTTAAGCGTATGCATGACTCCGCCCATGCGTTCCAGGTGGCATGGGGAATGGTACGCGGCCCGGATGCCCAGGCGTTTCATCTTCGGCATGTTTCCTGTAATGAACTCCTCGCTGATGAAACGTGTCGCGTAGTCTGTGCGTTCCATTATCCCGCTGTTGTCCAGTTCAAGGAAGCTGGAGTACTCGTACTTCAGGGCAAAGGCGCAGCTGGAGGATGTGGTCACTATGCGTTTCCCCTCATCTGCGGACTGGAGGGAATTTATGTTGTACACCGCGTTCTTCCTGGCCTTCTCAAGGTAGCCGTTTGCTATTAGCGGCACGCCGCAGCACTTCTCCTTCATGATCTCAACGCCGTAGCCCAGGGCGTTCATGACCTTGACGAAGTCCATGCCCAGGTCGTGGTTGTTATAGTTAACGTAGCATCCATGGAAATATACAAGGCGTTTTTCATAATCCCCCTGCGTTGCCGCGACCTGCTTTTTGAACTTTTTTGTAAAGGGCATAGATGCATATGACGGGAACACCCTGGAGTAGGGTATGCGCAGGAATAGTTGCATGATTGCCCTGACCAGCCTCATCTTTACTACAAAATTTACTATGGGGCTGAACATGGTTGCCAGTGTGCCCACAAGGTCTGTGCGGCTCATGAACCAGTCGCGGGGCCTGAACCAGTTTATCTTCAGGTAGTTCCACTTGGCGTTCTGGATGATCTCTGCGATCTTCACGTCAGACGGGCAGGCGATCTCGCAGCGCTTGCAGTTGGTGCAGTACTTCAGCGATGCGTCAACCAGCTCCGGGTTCTTTATGCGCAGGCGTTCAGAGTCCGGGCCCGACTGCTTGGGGCCGGGGAAGAGGTGTGTTGCCTGCGACACCGGGCAGTATATGGTGCAGATGGTGCACTTGATGCAGTGGTCAAAGCTTATATTTTCGAGTTTAATCATTTCTTCAGTTCCCCGATTATTTTTTCAGCGCAGGCGTAACCGGTTGAGATTGCCACGCCGCCGCCGCAGCCTTCGCGCACCGGGTCGTATCCTGAAAGCACCGCGCCTGCGCAGAAAACGTTTTTAAGGACTTTGCCGTTTTCGCCCCAGGGGTTCAGGTTTTTGTCAGTATCTACGCCGTATGAAAGGAATGGGTGGCTCTTCGCGTCAAAAAAGAAGTTGCTGTACCATTTACTTCTTTTGTTGTCCGCCTTTACCTTCAGGTTCAGCACAGGTTCCATGATCCTCTGCGAGTCAGACGTTAGCCCTCCGCTGAAGAAACTCCCGGTGGCAAGTACGTAAAACTTCGCGCTCACAGCCCTGCGTCCCGTATTCCTGGTGTTGATGTATTCAAGCGCGCCCGATTCAGCCTCTCCTGACTCGGCGCGCTCCCCGGCAATGTACTCGCCGCCGTGCGCCACGAATGAATCCTTGAGCGCGTGGTCTATGCGCAGCCCCAGTATTGAAGGGGGCAGGGTAGGTATCTCGTAGATGAACCTGCCGGT
>CAYTSF010000112.1:0-3858 GCA_964440335.1 uncultured Leptospirales bacterium | reverse complement strand
GCAGCCCCAGTATTGAAGGGGGCAGGGTAGGTATCTCGTAGATGAACCTGCCGGTGAGCTCCTCAAGGCGTTTGCGTATGGTGTTGTAATTGTTTATGCCCAGGAAAGCCGGGAGCGATACTGTCGTGGCGTCACCCGCGGCTTTTCGTATCTCCTCTGCTATGCGCGGCAGGTATTTTTCAGTTTCGAATATGCGCGCCAGGTCTGTTGACCTGAACTCATGCAGGTTCTTCTGCGTGTTCATGTACCAGGGCAGGGAGACCTCTCCCAGGGTTATTTCGCGGTCCGCGAATATGGGGTTCTTTTTTAAATGTGCCACGGTCTGTTCGGGGTAGTAGTCGCGGAACCCGCTGAAGTTCAGCACCGCAATTTTTTCACGGGAGCTCACCACTTCAAGACCCCTGGGGCCGAAGACGCTCTCCTGCGACAGGTACGCGGGCTTCAGCATGCCCAGTCCTGTTATGTGAAAGTGGTTCATGTCTGCGTTATGGTTCAGGGTGAGCCCGGCCTTTGCTGTTTTGCCTATGAAGAATTCCATGGCCTTTTTTATTACAGGCAGCCCGACCCTGGCGTAGGGATGGTCTTTTTTTGAACGGCATATTTTTTTCAGTTCATCAAAGGGTTTCTTCACCACTTCGCCATGTTCATCGTAGCCTGCCAGGTCTATGGAGCCTGAGGAGAAATGGAGGGAGTTCATGCCGCCCGAGAGGATCGCGGTGCGCAGGCCTGATCCGGCGCACCTGATCCCGCAGGTGAGGCCGGCCAGTCCGCCGCCTATAATGAGTGCATCGTATTTCACTTTAATCAGTCCTTTTCTTTTTAGTTTTGACCGGCCTTGAAATGCCGAAGAGCCCCTGGTATATCCAGTATGTGAACTCCGATTCCCTGAGCCCGTCGCCCCATAGCACCGGCCGCACGCCCTTCCACCTCTCCTCCAGGAAGTCGTGGAGCAGTTCGACCGATTCCTCGGGTGACGCCCCGCCGTACTCCTGCAGCAGGCCCGATCCCCTGTATGCGCAGAGTTCGCCCTGGCATGGCCCCATGCCAATGCGGGTGCGCCTGCGCAGGTCCACCAGGTCTTTCACGTTAAGGTTCTTTATGGCGTACTCGATCTCGCCCTCTGTGACCATCTCGCATTCGCATATGAGCCTGTAGTTGCGCTTCTCCTTTGTCATGATCGACTGGAGGCGCTGGCCGTGCCTGTAGAAGGTCGATCCCACCACAGAGTCCGGGATGCCGCTGAATTCCTTTATGCGCTTTTTGCGGCTGATCCCCTTTTCAGATCCGGGGAGGGGGACTTTATGCGTGGTGCATTTTTTCTTTACCCCGATCTTTTCGCAGGCCAGGTCAGCGGCCTTTTCAGCCATGAGCCTGTAGGTCATGAGCTTGCCGCCAGCGATCGTTATGAACCCGTCAAGGCCGTCGCGTTCACTGTGGTCTATGAGAGCGATCCCCCGGCTTATGTTGCGGCCCGTTGTTTCGCCCGATACGGCAACAAGGGGGCGCACACCGCAGTAGGCGCGGAGCGCCCTTGTCCTTGAGACGTTGGGTATGAGCTTCTCTCCGTCTGAGAGAAGCACCTCTATCTCCTCGTCGCTCACGTTGCTGTCATGTATTTTATCGTAGGGTATTTCCATAGAGGTGGTGCCTATGAGAGAAACCGTGTCGCCCGGCACAATGATGTCGCCGTCCGCAGGCGGCCTGCACCTGTTCACAACCACGTTGTTGATCCTGTAGTCTATTATGAGCATTGACCCCTTTGACGGGAACATTTTAAGTTCTATGCCTGCAAGGCCGCAGATCGCCTGGCCCCATACACCCGAGGCGTTGATCACCAGCTGCGCGTATACGTCTGCCTGTTCGCCTTTGTCGTCAACGCAGCGCACCCCTTCGACCCTGGCGCCGGAGCGCAGGATTTCTGTTACACGCGTGTGGGTCATGATCACAGCCCCGCGCTCTGAAGCGTCCAGGGCATTGGCAGAGGTGAGCCTGAAGGGGTCTATTGTTCCGTCAGGCACATGCAGGGCTGATAGTATGGCAGGGTTCAGGTTCGGTTCAATCTGCAGCGCCCTTCGTACAGGGATCTCCTTCACGTGTATGCCCGCGAACCTGCATCCGTCAACCAGGTTCCTGTGGTACATGGGGTCGTCCTCGGGCAGGGTCACGAAGAGCCCGCCCGTGTCCTCCACGCAGTGGCTTGCGATTTTTTTCAGTATCCTGTTTTCCCTGATGCATTCGCGCGCGGACTCAAGGTCCTTCACCGCGTAACGCGCCCCTGAATGCAGCAGCCCGTGGTTGCGGCCCGTTGTGCCAGATGCCAGGTCGTTCTTTTCTACGAGAACGCATCTGAGGCCGCGCATGGTTACGTCACGGGCGATTCCAGCGCCGGTGGCTCCCCCGCCTATTACTATAATGTCAGTTTCGATTCTCCTCATAGTGCTGCCGCGCCCCGTTTAGCAGAAGTCTTTCAGTGAAGGCTACTGAAGAACTATAATCCTAAGAAAAGAATATTGTTACTGTCAAATCAATTTCAGGGGGGAGGGGAATTATTGTAACACATGAATTTTTTAAAAAAATACGGGACTCCCGTCTAATAAAACATCCGGCCATACATTGCGTGAGCCGCGGGCATGGCCGCACTTTATCCGGGGTAACCCGTGGTTACCTTTACAGTCAGGGGGATTATGAATATACATGGATCTTCAGCGGCATGCGGGCAGGGAGCGGGCGCGATGGAAAAGGTAAGGCTTGCATGTTCAATAATTGAAAAGCATTTTACCGAATCCATTACCCGTAAAGAGCTGAGCGCAATGTGCAACCTGAACGGCGATACCCTGAGCAGGTATTTTAACAGGCACATGGGAGTGCGGCTCAATGAGTACATCAGTTCATTCAGGGTGGACTACGCCAGGAAGCTCCTGGTTGAAACCGGGTACAATATTACGCAGGTCTGGCTCATGACCGGATTTGAGACCATGCGGACTTTCAACAGGGCATTCAGGAGGCAGACCGGTATGAGCCCATGCGAGTACAGGGAGCTATGCAGGGGGAACAGGTTTTAAGGGGGTTTCGTCTTTGCATACGGGTTGTTTTTCCTTTGGCAGGGGTATATTGAAGCGGTAAAGGCTGCCTGACGCAGAGGCAACGTAGTGGCAACGGAGAGGGAGCGAAGGGTTGCTGTCTATATCTACTCTGTTTCCGTTGTCATTCAGGATTTGGTTGTTTCTTTCATAAACATTGAAATGTAAAGGTTGTATCCCTTCCTGTCGTATTTAGCAGCGCGGATATTATACTGTTCTTTTTCCCCGGCGGAGAGCTGCTGCCATGACCTCACTGCATCGCTGAATGCACGGCGCACAATACGCTGGCCTTCGGTATGGGGATTTCGCGGTACAACATACCTGCGGAAAAACTTTCTTTTGCCGATGGTATAAATTACAATATCGCCCATCCTTCCTGAAGGATGTTGTATGTATGATGGTGTTTCCATTCGTGCCATAATTCTCTCCTGTTATTGCTGTTATAAATCAACAACGATATTAATGTGCCGGATGTTAAATTTTTTATGAAATTTTTTCAGTAATCAGTCCTGAATATACTTTTCAGAGTAAAATTATGAATTATATACACGGGGGCTGACCTTGTTTTAGGTCAGCCCCCGTATCGGTGACGGTGTTCCGGCTGCGATTGGTCGTTGTGTATCGGCGATGGCATCCCGGCTGCTGTGTCTCTGTGCGGGTAGGGGGGCTGGTTCGTGCAGCATGAACACAATGGGCTAAAGCCCGTTGTTCTGCGGGGAGGGGACTGGTACATGCAATCTGGAAAAATACTTGCAAATCCATGTCTTACCGGCAAAGT
>CAYTSF010000111.1:5303-10472 GCA_964440335.1 uncultured Leptospirales bacterium | reverse complement strand
GAAAACAGCCCGGATAATCTGGCTTTTACAATGAACAGTATGTATTTTATACATATATGAGGCATTATGAATTCATTACTAAACAAAGCTTTATTATGTTTATCATTGCTTACCATCCTCAATGCCGGGCTCCCTCTTGCGGCAGACCCTTCATGGGCGGGAAATGTTATAACCATTGACAGTTCCGGCGGAATCAATGCAATCCGCAATCCTGCGCTCATGAGCCGGCAGAAAAACGACAGCGCAGGCCTTTACATGGTTTATACATCGCTGGCGGATTTCTCGGTTGATGGCTCCATTGACATGGGGGACATTTACGAAAATGAAACATTCAGTTCCGGGAAAGACGAGATATACAATGCCATGGTACTCTTCTCAATAATCGGACAGTGGGGGGACCACTCATACGGTTTCGGCATAAAACGGCCTGAGGATGAACAGTTTGCAAAAAGTGAAAATGACATATCATTCGGTTATTACGCTCCGGCATCTTTAACAGACGTAAAGGCTGATATAGATGAAACCAAAACCGAAAACAATGTCACTGCCGTATTCTCCTACTCGTACAGGCTGAATATAAACGAATCCCTGGGTTTCCAGGTGGAGTATGGAAGAGGAAAAACTGAAAAGAACAAGGAGATTACAACTTCTGTTAACGGCGCCGTATATTCAGGCATTGACCTTGAATATTCAACAGACCGCGAACAGTACGCATTCTCTTTCGGATATTCAGGGACAAACGGCATTGTTGAGGCCGGGCTCATGTTGCGTTCAGGTGATTTTGTAAAGGAGGAGACTGATCTGTCATACAGTTCTACGGGCGGGAGTCCAGGCGAAACCGGTATCTCAGAATACATGTTCAGGAGAAAGGGGCCGGAAGCCATACTGGGCATCGGCATAAACGCTCTGCCGGGAATGATGCTTCTCCTTGAGGCGCGTTACATGATGCCCCATGAATATGAAATAAAGGAATATGATGACTTTTCGCAGCTTGTGCATGAGACAGATGTTGAAATTGACAAATCAGCCGGTATCAGGGGAGGCATAGAGTACAGGTTTTGCCGCTACTTCTCAGCCGGGGCCGGTGGATCGTACAACATAACAGAATCAATAAAAAGAAACAGCATCGGAAAAGTAACCGCACACGAGAAGATTGTACTGTCAGAACTCACCGCAGGCCTGGACATTTACCTGTCGAGGGATATAACCATCGTAATCGGCTGCGACATGATCTTTCTGTCACTGAAGAACAGATCGTCCAACACAACGCCCGCACTGGACATGGATGTCGATCTGATCTATGTGAACTATATTGCCGGTGCCGCTCTCTATTTCTGAAAGTAATCCGGAAGTATTGCAGCAAGCTTTTTAACCTGGACCGGGTTTCTCTTCTCAGGCGCTGTTATCACCGCGAACTTAGAAGCGCCGCAGCATGCACAGCTCCTTTCACCGCCAAGCTTCGCCGCAAGGGACTTTACCAGCTGCTTTGCATGGGCGGAGTTGGTATTCATGTTGTTCACAACCATCTCCACTGTCACGTCCTCTTCGCTTTCATGCCAGCAGTCGTAGTCCGTGCTCATACAGATTACGGCGTAGCACATCTCGGCCTCGCGTGCCAGCTTTGACTCGGGAATTGTGCTCATGTTTATGACTCCTGCTCCCCATGACCTGTATAGCCTGCTCTCTGCCCTTGTGGAGAATGCAGGCCCCTCCATGCATACAAGGGTTTCACCGGTATGCATCTTCAGGCCAAGGTCTTTTGCCACAGGAAGGATTATCTCCTGCAGCCTGGAGCAAAAGGGATCAGCGAATCCAACGTGGCCCACAACGCCGTCTTCGAAATAAGTTGATGCCCTCCCCTTTGTCCTGTCAATAATCTGGTCAGGCAGCACAAAGTCAAGTGGAGCTATTTCCTCCTTGAGGCTCCCCACTGCAGAGAAGGCAACGATTTCTTCTACTCCGATCATCTTGAGCGCCGCGATGTTTGCCCTGAAGTTAAGCTGGTGGGGCGCGTATATATGCCCACGACCATGCCTGGGCAAGAAAGCGGCTGTTACTCCGTTAAAATCCACTATATCAATTTTATCCGCCGGTTTGCCCCAGGGTGTTTCAATGTCAACCTGTTCGATAAGTTTTGCCCCCTCGATGTCATACAGTCCTGACCCGCCGATAAATGCAATCTTTGCCTTTTTCACTCAAATCCTCCATGTATTTTCTGTTTACCTGCATAATGAAACAGGTGCGTGATATCTATTGATGAACAGCCGTAAATACAGACCGTAAAGGTTAATCATTGGTTGCATATTTACGCAGTGCTGCCGGATTTTCTTACCCTGTTGTGCACCGGGCAAAATTATTCATGCAAATTCTATCCCGGACTTCCAGAATGAAAAGTATTTTTTTTCCGTGTTGAATTTTTCCATGCTGCCCGGAATCGTTATAATTAAATTGACTTCATGCAATGAGCTCACTTACATATTCATAGTGGAGGACTTTATGGCGAATGATATACTTTCAAAAGCACCTGTAACCGATTATGTTGAAAAACCGCCGAAGATCGATCCGAAGGAATTCCAGAAGGTCATTGACTCACGGCGGTCAGTGAGGATATTCGGCGGAAAGCCCATACCGGGAGAAATCATGTCCCGCTGCATGGAGAACGCATTACTGGCACCAAACTCTTCCAACCTGCAGCAGTGGGAATTTCACCTGGTGCAGTCCCCGGAAAAAAAAGCGGCCCTGGTCAGGGCATGCCTTGACCAGGTTGCGGCAAAGACCGCAGCAGAACTTGTTGTTGCAGTGGCCCGCACCGCCACATGGAGATCCCATGCAGAGGAGATGCTGCGCATTTTCAGCAAGGGGAAGGACACCCCGGCCAGCGCAATAAGCTATTATAAAAAAATCGTACCCTTCGTATATTCGCTGGGACCACTGGGAATTTTCGGATGCATCAAGCGCGTTCTCTTTTTCTTCAAAGGATTAACGGGCCCAATAATCCGCGAGCCTGTGAACAGCGCGCACATGAAAATCTGGGCTGTCAAGTCAACAGCCCTGGGCTGCGAAAACCTCATGCTTTCGCTGCGGGCCTACAGCTACGACTCATGTGCCATGGAGGGATACGACTCGAAGATGATAAAAAAAATTCTCGGGCTTCCCCGTGACGCGGTTGTTGTGATGGTCATAGCCGCGGGTGAAAGGGGAAAGGGTGGAATTTACGGCGAGCGCATACGCTTTGCCGGCAGCAAATTTATCATGAGGGACTGAGCAGCAACCAGTCCTTCATGATGTAATTATTTTCTGCGGGGATGCTCATGGTCGGAAGGATACTACCGTCACTCTTTGCCGGCAAGGGTTCACCGGCGATCGGCCATATTTTGTACATGAATCGATTCAGAATATCCGCATATCAATGCGTTGCTTCGAGGTAAGGTAAAGTGAATGATATAATAATAAATGTTCTGTCAGGGTTGTGTCTCGCCGGGTTCATTGCTGCGTACAGGATCAAGTTGTACAGCCAGAGACAAAAAGGAGTTGATGCCTTCACCCTTGGCAGGGGAGGTAAGGATTCATCCTTTGCCGAGTGGATGGTACGTTTCAGTTCATCACTCTGGGGCATTATATGGCCGGCCGAGGTGTTATTTTCGCGGATAATAGAACGGTACACACCGGACCTGCTGCACGGCCCTTACTTCGCGTACGCAGGTGTTGCCGTGACTTTTACCGGGCTTGTACTCTTCTGCATAGCCATGCTTACGATGAAAGATTCATGGCGCGTGGGCATTGACGTTGATTCGCAGACTGCGCTTGTACGCGGCGGCATATACAGGTTCAGCAGGAACCCGGCGTTTACGGGTTTTGACCTTATGTTCATCGGCCTGTCATTAACATTCAGCAACATTGTTGTCATAGTCATTTGCGTGATGAACATTCTTTCACTTCACATGCTCATACTTCATGAGGAGAAATTTTTAGCAGCAAGGTTTGGCGAAGCCTACCTGAAATACAAAAGTTCTGTGCCCAGGTATATATTCTGGTAAAAAAAACGGAGGAACAGCGGATGAATGAAATACTTAAAACCGCAAAGAGCTGCAGGCATTACGCAATGTGCAAGATAGATTTTCTCGGGACAGGTCTTTGCGCATCCGGCGCGGAGAAGCATTACGTAAGTTTTTATCCCCAGGGCAGGATGGACCTTTATGCCGCGCTTGCTGAAGGGAAAATTCCTGTAACAGAGAAGTGCGTCGAGATCGCAGACTCATGCAACCTCTGCGGTAAATGCGACTACCAGTGTTATTTTGTCACAGAGATGAAACCCTCTGCGGTAATGAAGGCATTGAAGGACCATGTTGACCTTCACCGGAAAAACAATGGTGAAATCCTGCATGAAAAAAAAGACCCGGTGCTCGATGAACTCAGGGCTGCAGTTGGCGACTTCTGGGCAACCGGCGACAGGGCAATCGCCCTCACGTATTCACATGACCCCTGCCCTGTCGCAGCGCCGCGCATGCCCGAATACGTTGTAATGCCGGGTTCCGCCAAAGATGTGTCATCAGTAATAAAAATTCTTAACAGCCATAACATCTCTTATGCTGTGCGCGGGAACGGCTCCAGCGTAATGGGATTTGTAATGAGCGAAGGCGCGGTGATAGACCTTAACAGGATGAAGGATATATTTTTTGACGAGAAGAACTGGCTTGTAAAGGTCGGGCCCGGAGTCGCCGCGTTTGACCTGCAGAAAGAGGCGGTAAAACGCGGGTACAGGGTCAATGTTGCTGAACCAGCCGCACTTGTATGCGCGAACCTCATGTGTTCGGGAATCTTCTCCACATTCTCGGCATCATACGGGACTGCCGCTGATAATTATATCGATGCCGAGTTTGCAGGACCTGACGGCACCATATTCAGGCTTAATGACAAATCCGCTCCGAATTTTTACGGCTTCGAGAAGAAGGACTCGCAGGTGCCGGCAATCTGCACATCTGCAAGCGTAAGGCTGCACCCTGTTACTTCGGGCGAAGAGGCAGCGCTTGTGCCCTTCGCATCACTGGGCGAAGCCCTTGACTTTGCAAGGGAATGCGCGACACGACGTATAGGTATTGCGATTGGCGTACTGGGTGGCGAGTACATGTCTACGTTCCTCTCCCCCACAAAAAAACTTGCAGAAGAGGT
>CAYTSF010000111.1:0-5203 GCA_964440335.1 uncultured Leptospirales bacterium | reverse complement strand
GTGGCGAGTACATGTCTACGTTCCTCTCCCCCACAAAAAAACTTGCAGAAGAGGTGAGGGACGTGTTCAGGGACACGCTGAAGATAGAATTCATGGTACTTGTGATTGGCGACGCGTACGCGCTCCGTTCGGTGCGCGACATGGGCTTCCCGTACTTTGACAGCAAAATGATACGGATACTGAACCTGGGGCTCCCCTCGCTCACATCCGCCAGGTGGCTTGAACTGCTCGACGAACTCTCACAGGATGAACAGTTCTCGTACCTTAAACTTAAACAGTTTGCCGAACTCGCAGAGACAGCGCTGGCCCCTTCACCTTCGCAACTTGTAAGGGACGTTGATCCTGAACTGCGCCCGTTTTTTGAAAAGCTCTATGCCCGTCCCGAAATGACAGATCCCGTATGGCTCAACATGTTCAGGATAATCAGCTCACGCATGGGCCGCGAAAAACATGTACTGGCCATGATAATTTACCTTCCAATAGACAACCGGCTGATCAGCGAAATCAACTCCGAATTTAAACGAATTGCAGACAGCCACGGCCTCAAAAACGATTACGGTTTTATTACGCCGCTTGACAACGGCAAACGATGTGTCTTTGAATACGACTACTACCTTGACCAGAATGACCCCACCGAAATAGCCGCCATGCAGAAGGCCATGATGGAGGCAGGGATGATGATAGAAAAATATTCAGCGATGACCGGCACAGTCGCATGGATCCGTTACGTGTTCTGCCAGGGCTTCAGCAGGAAGGAGAGTTTTCTCTATTCCGGGGAGAAGACAGTATGAATAAAATATTTCTTACGGGCGCGACCGGGTTTTTGGGGAGCCACATTATGGCAGCACTGTTGCGCCGCGGCGAGAATGTAATTGTCGCAGGCAGGGCATCGGGCGCTGATTCACCTGAGTCAAGGATAAACCGGCTTCTTGACTGGTTCGGTGCCGGTGATGTTAAGGGAAACCTTGAAGTTTATGAAACAGACTTCGCACTGCCGCACCTGGGGCTCGCGCCTGATGTTTATGACAGGCTGTGCAGGGAAACTTCGGTGATAATTCACTGCGCGTCAGACACAAGCTTCGCAGAAAAAAACAGGGACCGCGTAATGAAATCCAACGTGGACAACCTTGCCATGATACTTGAGTTTGCAGCATGCAGTGAGCTCTCATATTTCCATTACATCAGCACAGCATACGCATCGGGAACAGACAGTACGGATATTGGAGAATCACCGGTGAAATCCGCAGGCTTCACCAATGTTTATGAAGAGAGCAAGGCACAGGCCGAAATCCTGGTCGCGTCCTTTTGCGGCAGAAACTCTGTTCCATACACAATTTCCAGGCCTTCAATTGTTTATGGCGATTCAGTTACGGGCCGCAGCCTGAGGTTTAACGCGCTGTACTACCCGGTTAAGGCAATCAGTTATATCCGTGACATATATCATGATGACATAAAATTACATGGCGGAACAAAATCCGCGGAGGCCGGGGTTTCCCTGGGCGCTGACGGAATAATGCACCTGCCCATAAGGATATATCTTCCGTACGACGGGCTCATCAACCTGATCCCTGTAGATTATTTTGTCTCCGCATTCGCTTCGATCATGGATAACCCGTCACCATCCATGATATATCATTTAACATCAGGCATACCGTCAAGCATGGCCGAGCTTGCTCTGTATACCGGCCGCTTTTTGGCAATCTCAGGAATTGAGGTTATCTGCGGGGCAGACACATCAAAAGAGATGAGGAACCCGGCAGAGGAGATATTCGATCATTTTATCGAAGCATACCGTCCATACCTTTCGGACAGGAGGACGTTCAGCAGGAACAACACTGACCGTGTCACGAACAACCGGCCGGCGCCGGCGCTCACTTACGAGGTGTTTGAACGATGCATGGCATACGCGGTGCAGACTGACTGGGGCAAAAAAATCTTCTGATCACGGGCTGCTGTCAGTAATACATCCCTGTGCCTGTGAGCCTTGCCCCGAAAAATACAAAGTACGAGCTTTCGTTGAATGGATTGATCATCGTGTAATCCTGCTTCTCGAAGTTTATGAATAGCGAGAACGCACCGCCTGTACCCGGAAACGTTATGCCGGTTTCGGCGAACCAGTCCTGCGACAGCTCCATGTACTTTTCGCCTGCGGGGCTGTAACCTGAAGCGAAGGTATAACATGAGTACTGGAAGCGGGAGTGTATCAGCATCCCCCATACTTTAAACATGGTGCAGTTAAGCCCGACGCACAGGCCGTTTCTAAGATTGGTCACGTTCTTATCGGGGAGTTCAACCGACCGGTCATCGGTTGTGAGCACGAAAACATCTGCGCGCAGATAGATGCGCGTCGCAAAGGGGGCTGCCGCAGAGTCTGTCAATGCGGACTCCCCGGAGATCCATCTGGCAAAAACCGAGTCATAGATCAGGACGAGTTCCCTCCTCTCGCCAGTGGTATCCTGCACCTCGATGTTGTCCACATCATGCCTGCAGCGGTGCACATACCCCAGCTGCATAAAACCGCTGTCCAGTGCCGCGCCCAGCACGAATGCCTCCTGCCAGAAGATCGCCCGCGGGTTGAACGATATGGCGCTATCAGCGTTTGCCACAAGTTCAACATCGCTCGAGAGCGTAAAGTCAAGACCGTTGCCGACCCTGAATGCCTCGGCAGCTGCACCGAGCCTTGTGCTGAAATTATGCTCGCTGTCGCCTGTGATCTTCCAGTACTTGTCCAGCTCACCCCACCCGCCGATCTGCGGCAGAAACTGAAACCCTGAATCGCCGGTGTTATGCGACAAAGGGTTGAGCAGTATGCTCCTGTCAGGCAGTACGACCCCGCCGGCCATGCACGGCACAAGCACGCAGAGGATTGCACTCAGGCATGCAGCTCTTATCTGTTTCATCGGGACTCCATGCTACAGCGCAGCATTCAGCTGCATCATGAATAAAGTGTATGGCAAAGAGGAGGTTTTTTCCAGAAAAGATGACGGCAGCCTTTGATGGCGCAGAGATGGATAACATGATGAGCTGCCTCTGGAATCCGACACACTGAACATTGCTCATAATTTTTGATATTAAAAAAAGATTTGACACAAGCCCGAGTAATGGGTTGGATTTTATTACGGCATGTGCTGGCCGGTAAAAACACAGCCGCCGCAATTCTGAAATAAAAAAATAAAAGTATAACGGAGGAAAAAAATGGGACTCAATAAACTCGTTGATTCCAGGGATCAGAGATTCGTTCTTTTCGAGATGCTGAAGATGGATGAATTCTCAAAGATGGCGCATTTTGCAGAATTCGACAGGGACACTTACGAAGCAACACTTGAACTTGCCGAACAGATCGCAGTAGACCAGGTCTACCCCATCAACTCAGAGACAGACAAGTCGGGCGTGCAGTACGACCCGGCAACAAAACAGGTGAAGGTGCCCGAACAGTACAAGCCCGCAATGGCCGCATACAACGAATCAGGGTTTCCAGGCCTGGCCATAGAGGCGGCTGAGGGTGGGATGGGGATGCCCATACTTCTCAACATCGCATGCACCGAGTATTTCAACGCGGCCTCTGTTGCGTGGCAGATGTTCTCCATACTGAGCGGCGGCGCGCTGAACCTCATCAAGAACTTTTACGCAGGAACAGACAGGGCAGTTATCCTTGAGAAGATGATTGCCGGAAAGTGGAGCGGTACCATGTGCCTCACCGAACCCGACGCGGGATCGGACGTGGGCGCGCTGAAAACCAGAGCCGTCAAACAGGCCGACGGGACCTATCTTATTACAGGACAGAAAATTTTCATCTCTGCCGGCGAGCACGACATGTACGACAACATAATGCACCCGGTACTTGCCAGGATCGAGGGTGACCCTGCAGGAACAAAGGGAATATCAATATTCCTTGTGCCTAAATATTTGATCAACGCTGACGGCACAAAAGGAAAACAGAACGACGTGGCCTGCACAGGCATTGAGCACAAGATGGGGATCCACGGTTCTCCCACATGCACACTCAGCTTCGGCGATAACGGAGAGTGCGTCGGCTACCTTATGGGAAAGGAACGGGACGGCATGAAGATCATGTTCCAGATGATGAACGAGGCAAGGCTCCAGTGCTCGAACCAGGCGCTTGCAGTATCAAGTTCAGCCTACCTGCACGCAGTGAGCTACGCGAGGAACAGGAAACAGATGCCCCATGTTACCAGCCAGGACCCGGCTGCGCCGGCGGTACCCATCGTACAGCACCCGGACGTAAAGCGCATGCTCATATGGATGAAGGCTCAGACCGAGGCCATGAGGATGGCAACTTATTTTGCAAGCTGCAACATCGACATAGCGCATAACAGTGAAGGTGACGCGGCGAAAGAGGCCCAGGCACTCGTTGAGTTCTTTATCCCGCTCTGCAAGGCAGGGAACTCTGACATGGCATGGCTTGTTACCGCTGAAGCGATACAGGTTTATGGCGGTTACGGTTTCTGCTGCGACTATCCCGTTGAGCAGCTGGCCAGGGACGCGAAGATTCTTTCTCTCTACGAAGGTACCAATGGAATACAGTCCATTGACCTCACTGCGCGCAAGCTCCTCATGAACAAAGACCAGGCGTTCTACAAAGTATTCAAGAAGAGGATTGCGGCAACCCTGGCAGAGGCTAAGGGTGTTGTTGACGACAGGTACATATCCCCCATAGCCAGGGGAGTTGAGCAGATGGACAAGGTTGTTGAAACCCTTCTTAAAAGCATGGGTTCAGGCCAGGTCATGCAGGTGTTTCTTAACGCTTCGTCACTGCGACACGCAATGACCATGCTCGCGCACGCGTGGCTGCACCTCTGGAGCCTCACGATCACCATGAAAAAGATGAAAGAACTTGTTGGCGACCTTAAAGGTGACGACAGGAACAAACTGATAAACGATAACCTTGAAGCAGCCTACTATTCGGGCAGGGTACTCTCTGCGCAGTATTACATTGCTGACTGTTTCCCGGCATTTTTCGGCAGGGTTGAATCAATCCTTTCAGGTGAAAGCGACGTGGTTAAGTTCACCGATGCAATATTTACAGGCGCGCCTGAGGAATAAAACTTTAAGTATCATGCACTTAGCAGAAAGGGAACCTGGCAGGTTCCCTTTCTTTTTGCTATCAAGAAAACTCAACTAAAAAATTTTATCTGTAATTGCCTGGCTGATTGACCTTTTGCAGCAATCAATTATTATAGAT
>CAYTSF010000110.1:0-10554 GCA_964440335.1 uncultured Leptospirales bacterium | reverse complement strand
CGACAAGCTCACCAACCGCAGTCGAAGCATTCGCGGGGATGACATTATGCACAGCCTGAAAAATACTGAAAGAATTAAACCTCAATTTTTCCCCTGAACATCCTGTAAACATAAATGGTGTATCCAATTACAAGCGGCATACCAACAAGTGCAATGCCCAGCATTACAGAAAGGGTAAGCCTGCCTGATGATGCATTATATATCGTTATGTTGAAGGCCGCGTTGCCTGCTGCCTTCACAAGAACAGGGAACTGTATCGCTCCGGCAATCCCCCATAAAGAGACGAATGAGACCGAGGATAGGACAAATTTCATCATATAGCTCTCAGTGTCAAAGTTCATCCTGAACAATACCATGCATGCCAGGAAGAGACCCATAGATGCCCATGCAAAAGGGTTGCTCATGCTGGCCGGTATATAGATGAACGAGAGTGCAAGGGCAGCCACAAACAGGGCAGCGTAGAGATACCATATCTTTTGTGAAAGGCCAACTGCACGGTCATGCACTTCACCGGTTGTTTTAAGTGAGAGGTAGGTTGCACCCTGCATAAGGATCGCGGCAAGTCCCAGGATGCCGATGACAAGGGGAAAGGGGCGCAGCAGAGTAAAGAATGAACCTGTAAATTCCATGCGCCCGTCAAGCGGAATCCCAACTATGACATTACCAAGGGCCACTCCAAAAAGGATTGATGGAATCAAACTTCCAATGAAGAAGGTTGTTGCCCATACTCTCTTATTTGTCTCTTCAAGTATAAAAAATTCTATTGAGACAGCCCTCAGAATCAGGCCCAGCAGTACTATCATAAGTGCCAGGTAGAAACCGCTGAATACAGTGGCATACGCATGGGGGAAAGCCGCGAAGAGGGCACCGCCTGCTGTTATGAGCCAGACCTCGTTGCCGTCCCAGACGGGGCCGATTGTTTTAAATACCTGCGCTGTCTTTTTTTCGTCGCCGGATGTGACCAGCGGCAGCATGGAACCTATTCCAAGGTCAAAACCGTCAAGCACGGCATAACCTGCAAGGAGAACACCTACGAGTACAAACCATATAATCTGAAGCATTGTTAAAGTTTCCATATTCACCTCTTCAGTATCCGCTTGTTTTTGCCAGCTCTTCAGGCCCCTTCCGGATCAGCTGTACCAGGTACCTGATAAAGAAGTAAAAGAGAACTGAGTATATGGCCGTAAACATAATTATTGTGAAAAGTATCTGACCCGCGGGTACAACAACTGACGCGGCCTGAGAGGTCCTCAGTACGTTGTAGACTACCCATGGCTGCCTGCCGATCTCTGCCGCCATCCACCCCATCTCATTCGAAATGATCGGAAGGGGAATTGCGAAGAGCAGGAGTTTAAGATACCATGTTGTTTCGTTGAGCTTTTTTCTGTACAGGAGCAGTGCCCCGATTGCAGCGATGAGTGCGAAGAGGCTTCCCAGTCCTATCATCACGTGGTATGTCTGGAACGTTATAAATACAGGTGGATGAGTATCTTCCGGAAAATCGTTGAGTCCCTTGATCTCTGCGTCAGGTTTTCCGTAAATCATGATACTCAAAAGTCTGGGTATTCCTATTTCAAAATATGTTTTCTTTTCGGATTGAACGGGAAATCCCCAGACCGAAAGCGGCGCACCCTTTGTTGTTTCCCATAGGCCTTCTATGGCAGCCATCTTGACAGGTTGTGTCTTGCCGACCTGTACTGCATGCATATGGCCTGTACCAAACTGCGCGAAGGCTGTTACAATGAATGTTATGAGTGCGATTTTCAGCATTGCACTGGCGTACTGCATATCCCTTTTTTTAATGAGGTACCATGCGGCAATACCTGATACGAAAAGTGAGCCTGATATCCATCCGCCGACTATGGTGTGGAGAAAACGCTGAAGCGTTGAATGGTTAACAGCTGCCTCAATGAAGTTCGTAAGAACAAATTTCCCGCCTTCACTGGCGAAACCCGCAGGTGTCTGCATCCATGAATTGGCAATGATAATCCACAGGCCTGAAAGGTGTGACCCGAAGAAAACCAGGAAGGCCGATAACCAGTATATCTTTTTGGAAACCTTCTCCCTGCCGAAAAGAAGTACTCCGATAAAAACAGATTCAAGGAAAAAGGCAATTACTCCTTCAGCTGCCAGCGGGGCGCCGAATATGTCCCCGACCATGCGCGAGTACGTTGACCAGTTTGTTCCGAAAGAAAATTCAAGTACAATACCCGTTGCAACTCCTATTGTAAAGACAAGGGCAAATATCTTGACCAGGAATTTTGAGATTATTTTGTTGATTTCGCTTTCTGTTTTAAGATAGAGGGTTTCATTTATGAGTAAAACAAGCCCCATTCCCAGTGTAAGCGGCGGGAAAATAAAATGAAATCCTGCAGCCAGTGCGAACTGAATTCGTGATAAAAAGACTGCATCCATGATTAACCTCGTATTTTTAATTATGATTCAGGTTCGAACTCCTCTTTGCCTACGCCGCATACAGGGCACACAAAGTCCCCGGGAAGATCTTCAAAGGCTTTAGGCGGATTGATCCCGTTTTCAGGAACTCCAACCTCGGGATCGTATACATACCCGCATACTGAACATACATATTTTTTCATGTTACCTCCTTCTGTGATAATTATTATTTTAAGTCTGCGCCGACAGTACATCCGGTACCGAAAAGAGCGTTTTAAAAAATTTTAGTATATGCTCTTCATTTAATGCCTGATTTAGTTTAAGAAATTTTCCTGATATATCAAAAGTAAATTTCATCTAATTATGCCGACAAAAGTGATATAAACTGCCAGCTTTAGTTATACTAAGAAATAATAATATTTAAGTAAATACTTATTTTTTAAATTATCAAAGTTTCTTTTATGTTTTGTTATACAAATTCAAATTTGTTACTTGAAAATATATAGATAAATTAAATAATAAAAAAACAGCGATTGAAATAATTCTTTTACCGGTGAAACAGAAAACTATGTAAAAGAATTCAGATGGGGGATTTCATTGTTCTCTGCCATTGGGGAATTGCTGAAATATCAAATACATACTTTATAATAATTGCGTGTTACTGGAGGTAATATGAAGAATATTACGATACTATTTTTTTGTACTGGTTTGTTTTTTGTGACAATAATGTCCGGGTGTTCAGTTAAGGAGGAGCATTACCTGCTGTCACGCTTTATCTCTCCCGATATCTGCGGCGGCTGCCACGACGAGATATACGGGCAGTGGAATGGCTCTACGCACCACCTGGCGTTAAAAGACATTGTGTACGATGCTGTTTCAAAACAGGGACTTGTGGGCCTTACTGACAAAGATCATATTGCTGAAGCGGAGATGTGTCAGAAATGCCATGTGCCTGTTGGATTCGTAAGTGGTTATCCGCTGAAGACATCAGACGACAGGTCTAAAATACAGGACCCTGCGATTCATGCTGTACAGTGCGATTTCTGCCATTCAATAGAAGGCGCATATTCAATATATAACGCGAAGTTCAGGCTCGATCCGGGCAACGGAGAGTCTGATCCGGGCAACAAGCGCGGTCCGTTTAAGGATTCTGTCAGTGATTATCACAAGGTAAGTTTTTCGGAATTCCATACAAGCTCTGAACTATGCGGCACATGCCATAATGTACGGCATGTAGTATATGGAACAAGGCTTGAATCAACATTTGATGAATGGAAAGAAACTAAGTTCAAAAAGGATGGTGTGCAGTGCCAGGACTGCCACATGTACCAGAGAAAGGGTGAACCTGGTACGGGCACTACTGCACGTCTTGAGAATCCGGGAAAGGCTTCGGTTGATGGCCCTGAAAGAAAGCATATATTCACGCATTATTTTATCGGCGGTAATACGCTGATCCCAATGCTCGAAAAAGACTCTGAACAGAAAGAGATGGCAGAGGCAAGGCTGAAAAATGCCGCTGTCATATCCATTGATGGTCTGGAGGGTGAGAGTATAAAGGTCAAAATACTTAACAATGGTGCAGGGCACTTTATTCCTACGGGTTTAACGCATGTACGGCAGGTATGGGTGAGAATAATCGTTAAAGACAGCAAGGGTAAGGTGGTGTACAGTTCGGGCGTTGTTGATTCAAAGGGTAATATTACCGGTAATCCGGCAATTTACGGTACAACATTCGGTGACGGGGATGGAAAACCTGTGGATAACATAGCAAAGGCCAAAAAGATAATTTCTGACAACAGGCTGAAGCCCGGCGTTGATAAAATCGAGAAGTTCAACATCGGACAGGTTTCCGGAAAACTTACTGTTGAGGTTGCGCTGCTCTACAGGGGGCTTGACCAGAAAATCGCAGATTCGATTCCGGGGCTGAAAGGAGTCAAGGTACCGGTTGTTGTGATGTGCGAATCCAGAATGGTTATCGAGAAGAAATAAAATAATGGGGGCTGTCCAGAGGCAGCCCCTATTTACGTGCTTTTCATGTTGATTATGTTTCTGTCAAAGTTCAGCCTTCCAAGTTTTATCATACCTGCAGTTCGCGCAGTTTATCAATTACTTCATCTGTATGGCCGTTCACCTTCACATTGTTCCATATAAAACGGATTTTTCCATCCGGGTCAATGAGGAATGTTGTTCGCGCCACTGCGTAGTATTCGTTGCCGTACATTTTTTTCAGCTGCCATACACCGTATTTTTGTAAAACTGTTTTTTCTTCATCGCTTAGCAATGTAACCATGAGGTTGTGCTTGAGAATAAATTTCTGGTGGCTTTTGCATGAATCAGGACTTATGCCGATTACTTCAGCATTGAGGCCGCGAAGTTCAGGTATACTGGTTGTAAAATCCACTGCCTCCGTGGTGCATCCGCTTGTATTATCTTTTGGGTAGAAATAAAGCACAACCCATTTACCCTTCAAATCCGAAAGGGATACAATGCTTCCTTCCGCATCGGGAAGTTTAAAGGATGGTGCTTTTGTCCCGGTTTTAAGCTCCTTGTTTTCTGCCATAATGATCTCCATTGTGAAATATTTGAATTATGCCTGTCAGCCGCGGGCTGTATAAGAAATATAACATCATTTAAAAACGTTTTATGTAATTATTACTGGAAAAAAATCAACAGGGATTTTTTATTGCACCTGTTATAAATTGTTCAGAAAATCTATAATAACTCCTGAGGAAAGGAGCAGCAGATGAAAAAAAAATTCAGCGTGTATGAAAAAGAGATCCTTGATATATATGAAACAATAAAACCTGAGATTATTAAAAGAATCAAAGAGTTTAAAAAAACATGGAATGAATCCGACAACATCTCCATTTTCCCGGAACTTGTTTTCTGCCTCTTTACTCCCCAGTCAAGTGCACGCCAGTGCTGGAAGGCTGTCAATATTCTGCTTGAAAAAGACCTGCTTTTTGAAGGCAACTGGAACCATATCAGTGAAGAGATAAACATGGTAAGGTTCAGGAACAACAAGGCAAAATATCTTGTGGAGGCACGGGACAAATTTGTCTGCCGCGATGAAGGAATAAAGGACTGCCTTGATATGCATGCAGAGGAGTTTGATAAGCGCGAATGGCTTGTAAAAAATGTCAAGGGGATGAGTTACAAGGAGGCAAGCCATTTTATGCGCAACGCCGGAATGGGTGAGAAACTTGCAATACTGGACAGGCATATTCTGAAAAACATGAAACTTCTGGGTGTCATTGACGAGATTCCCAAGAGCATAAACCGCAAGACTTACCTTGAACTCGAAGAAAAACTTGCCGCGTTTTCAAAACGCATAGGCATACCAATGGACCACCTGGATTTTGTTTTATGGTACAAAGAGGCAGGAGAAGTTTTTAAATAGCCGCCCTATTTCATCTGCTGGTTTAATATGAACTGCTTGAACCGGACTGCCTGCTTGAAATCAGGTTTAAGGCTGATTGCCCTGTCGCAGTCCTCTAGCGCGTGCTGTATGTCACCAAGGTCGTAGTAGGTGAGCGACCTGCCGTAGAAGGTGTCGGGCCAGAGAGGGTTAAGGTTTATGGATTTGTTAAAGTCCCTCAGGGACTCGTCATATTTTTTAAGCATGCGGTATGTGAGCCCCCTGTTCGTATAAACCCTCGTATCCCGCGGTTCCATCTGTATTGCGGTTGTAAAGTCGCTGATGGCCTTGTCATACTCTGACAGGGTAAAATGCACAAGTCCGCGGTGGTTATAGATGTAATGGTTTGGAGATACCAGTATGAGCTGGGTGTAGAGTTCTATTGCATCTTTAAGCCTGTTCTCAAGATGGGCGTTCATTGCCTCTATGAGAAGTTCGTTAAGGCCGTATTTTTCTTTATTGAGTACCGCGTCACTTTTCTTTTCAGGTTCGGCATGTACCGGTTCGGATATATGTTCCCTTATTTCGGTTTTTTGTGCTTCTGGATGTTCACGCAGCTTCTCCATCTTTTCAGGGATCGTAGAGACCTTGTCCATGAGTTTTTTATGGCGTTCCTGTATGTCTTTGTACCTCTTCCTCTGGTAGTCCCTTATCTCCTGGAAGATGGTGTCGCCAAGGGACAGCGTTGCGTTTACTGCGATCATCTTTCTGCGGATAGTGTCTTCAACTTTATCGATACTTGTTTTATAGATCAGTTCATGCTCAACCTCTGCCCAGGCGTCCTGGAGGATAGTCCGGAGCTGGACCTCAACCTTCATCTTCTCGTTGACTTTTGATTTGGCCATAACGTCGTCGGGCAGAAGTATCTGGAGGTGGATGGAATCGTAACCGAATTCACGGATAGTGAGTTCACGGGATTTATGCTTTGTCTCGATGATTTCAAAGTTGTCTATCATCAGGAGTTCAATTTTTTCCAGGTCTTCAAGAAAGGGGACTACTATTCTCATGCCGATGATGTCAGTGATTGTCTCGAAGGGTTTTTCGATCACGTGGTTCTGGCTTCTTTCGAGGAGTTTCCTGTAGAACGCGTCGAAGGATTTAATGCGTCCCTTGACCTGGGCGTTACAGCCCGTACCTGATATTATCAGTTCTATTTTTTTTATGAGTATGTAGAGTATTTTCTCATATCTTTTGGACAGTTTCTGATACTGTGAAAGAAGTTTATATTTATTCTCTATCCAGTAGTCGAGACCGTATTCCATTTCACTTACCTTGTTCATAATAATAATTTCAGATGATGCAAACCGGGAACCTTCCCCTTCAGCTGCATGAACTCCTGTTTAAAATTCTCATGATGCCGGATATTAACCGGAATATTCAAAATTCATTCTGATAAATGAAAAAAGCCACTCCCGTAGTGCGGTTAAGAGCTAATTCTCTGTTATCCGCACACTCTGTGGCATTCTGTATAATATTAATACTTATATAATATCTAATTGATAATGTAAAGAATAAAAAAACCGTCCGAAGGACGGTTTTTTTAATGTTCCGGTAAATCCCTGCCTCTATGTGGTCAGAAAATCATAAACCGCAGGTATATGTTTTATTCACCCATTGTGAACATGAAAATAGGCGGCAATCCTTTAGCTGCGTTTTCCGGTTTGTACTCGAAGTACTGGGGATCATCCTTTTCCATGATATCAAGAATGTGCTTGTATGTACGTTTTTTCATTTCTGCAAGGGTTTTGCGGGATTTTTTGAATGTTTTTGCGAATGCGACAGCTTCTTTCAGGGTCTCATCCGCATCAGCACAAGCTTTCATTATTACTCCGTATTTTTCAAGCTCCGCAGCACCAACCTTTTCTCCTGACCATTTCATTCTTACGAACAGGTGGTAGGGCATGATCTTCTTCATCCACTCTATCATTGACGGCGCGAACTGAATACCGAGGTCAATTTCCGGGAAACAGAAGAATCCCCTGTCCGCACGCATGAACCTGAAATCGCACGCGCCTGCAATCATTGCACCGTTGCCGAAGGCGTGACCGTTGATTGCGGCTATCGTGGGAACCGGTGACATGAGCATTGCCTTGAAAACTTCGCTCATGGTATAGAGCCATTTGCTGATTCCGGGGAAGTCCTTCTCGCCCTGCGCTTTCATCATCCAGCCAATATCAACGCCAAGGCAGAAATTTTTTGGATCTGATGAGGTGAGCACTATTGCCTTGATCTCTTTATCAGCCAGTATATCGTTATATGCTGAGAGAAATTGTTCAGCAAAATCCGGGTTATGCCGGTTCTCTCCATTGTTCATTATGAGAATCGCAACGGTTTCGTCCTTTTTCCATTCTACTATTGCCATAGTTCCTCCTGGTTTATTTAATATTTCTATCTGTCAGTTCCGTGGATTTTAACTCACTCCAACGGGACCGTATCATACAAAATTATTTGAGTTTCGCTGCGAGTACATCCTGGGCTTTTTTTGCCTCTTTAACCAGGTTTTCCATGATCTGTTTTACCGTTAATGTTTCGGTCATTATACCTGCTACCTGGCCTATGGGGAGAACCCCTTTTTTATTGTCGCCTTCCATTGTTCCAGCTTTGAATGCATCAAAGCCTATTGCCATCCTGGCCATCTGCATGGATTTTTTGTATCCCATGAACATTATGCCGATGGCAAGCTTGAGCCATGGGAAGCCGAGCATCTTGGCGATCTTGCGCGAGTTGATCAGCGCGCTGAAGGGGTTAAGGCGTTTATTGATGAGCCTCAATGCGCCTTCTGTTTTCATGACGCGGGCTTTCATGCCGTCAACCTTGTCTGTATAGAGAGTGCTGTAGACATCGGTTCTGTTTGAAAATTCTTTCTGCTTCTCATGCACCGGGCTTTCAACAGAGTTCATGAACCTTGTACCCATGGAGATACCGTCCGCTCCAAGGAGCAGTGCAGTTGCAAGTCCGCGCCCGTCAGCGAATCCGCCTGCGGCGATGATTGGTATATCGATATTATCCGCTATGCTTGGAATAAGTACAAGTGAGGTTACGTCACCGCCATGACCTGCCGCTTCATGTCCGGTTACGATGATCGCGTCAGCCCCGTCTTTCTGCGCTGCAAGGGCGTGCTTCAGAGTGGTTACTGTTGCTATGACCCTGCCGCCGTATGCGTGAACCTCTTTGCAAATCCAGTCGCCCTTTCCCAGTGCGTAGTTTACTACAGGAACCTTCTGGTCAATTATTACCCTGGCGTTCTTCTCCGCGCCGGGGAAATAGAGGGTTACATTGGCAGCAAAGGGCTTCTTGGTCAGTTCACGTGTCCTTTTGATGGCTGCGAGTGTTTCATCTGCGGACATGACCCCTGTTGCAAGGATTCCCAGTCCGCCTGCGTTTGATACGGCTGCAACGAGTTCAGGCATGCTGATCCAGCTCATCCCTGAAAGTATGACGGGATATTTGATTCCAAGAGTTTGTGTGATACGTGTTTTCATATAAGCCTCGTATGGGGTAATTTTATAAGACTTGTTTTCTTCAGGTAGAGGGGCGGAGCACCTTAAAAAAGCCCTCTTCGGGCGATCTGAAGATATGAAACGCCATTCTGGAAACAAGTCCATTGTTTATATTCAACATATTGCATATGAGATTCAAAAACAATGTTTATAATTGTCAAGATAAAAAAACCTGCTGGTGAACAAAGGAAAATTTCGACATGGCGGCGATGACCTGAATGTTTAAAAATATATTTCTCTTAGAAGCGTATATGCCGCATTAAGTTCTTTCATGGAGTCACCGCTGCCTCCATTTTTATCAGGATGATATTTCACTGCAAGTTCCCTGTATTTCCTCGAAAGACTTTTTTTGTCAGGGTGTGCAATGCCGAAAAGTTTTAACGCTATTTCGATCTCTTTTCTGTTCATCATAAACTGTTTTAATGATCCGTAGAATTTTTTAAATATATCAGTTTCAGCAAAGGATATGTTTTCAGCATCAAGATAAAACGATGAAAGGTAATCGGGGATGAGACTGTTTCTGTGGCCGATATATTCAGCGTCGTGATCAACACAAGCATATCCATTTGTATCGTTGCAGCAGAAGATACCGGTTTCATCGAAATAATGGTGGCACTGGTTTTTGCCCGGTAATCCCGCGCACATTATCCTCATGGGGTGAAGGTGCATGTAGTAGCCCTGTGCGGCATACATGAATTTTATTTTGTAAAGCGCGTGGTAAAGACTGAAGTGCCTGGCATACAATGTATCGCCGGATGTCCAATTGCTAATGCTGCCGGTAAATTTTTTAATCAGTTCAAGTTCCTCTACCGGATGGTCCTTCGAATTGAGGTAATCAAAGAGTTCGCCTGTGTCTATGTCTATGAGTCCCATGGTTCAGTATCTACATATCCTGAATATCAGGCAAGTTAAAAATTCATGTCGAAGCAAGGACGAAGCAATCAGGGATTCAGGTCGAAGAAAGCATATGGGAGTAAATGAGGATAAAAGATGTTTTTTTCATTGAAAAAAGGATGAATTGTTTTTAAAACAGGGACGGATTCGTCTGTTTATATGATGGGGGGGAAGTTCATGAAACAGGCGGTTTCATGAACTTCCCCCTCATCCCCGTCGCTATGGCGCCACCCCTTCTCCCTTTTAAGGAACTGAAGGGGAGAAGGGGGATGAAGCAGCAACCGGTTTGTGACGCAGTATCACTCTTCCTGTTAAGCGGAGATAAATGTGCGATGTTTCATTAAGTGT
>CAYTSF010000109.1:4920-10590 GCA_964440335.1 uncultured Leptospirales bacterium | reverse complement strand
GCGCCCGCTGCCGTTCAGGCCAGCTTGCACTTTTTCAGATAATTCCCTGTTGACAAATTCATAGTCAGTATATTATTATTTTTAATAGGCTTTGTGCATAACTCCGTCTTGCGACGGTAGGTGAGTTTGCCATACAATGGCATAAAAGCCCCTGTGGGGGCTTTTTAAGGGGCACTGCCCCTTGCCACGTTTTTCAAAAATGAGTAAAAAGATCTGACAGGAAAAAATCTTGGAACATAAATATTCGTATATCACCTACGATCCTGAAATCCTCAACGGCAAACCGATTATCGCCGGGACACGCATCAGCGTGGAATTCATCATGGAATTGATCGCTTCTGGAGCATCCGTTGATGATATCGTAAAAGAATACCCATCACTCCCGGTAGAAGGTATACGGGAAGCGATTGTATATGCAGCATCTTCAGTTAAGAATGAGATTCTGATTACAACAAAAATCACGGCATGAAACTTAAAGACTGTTCCTTCCTTGCTGATGAAAATATTCATCCTTTCCTTGTAGCATATCTAAAAGATTCAGGCTATGATATAATAACAGTGTCACAATTGAACCTTGCGGGCAGCTCCGACAGACGGATTATCGATGAAGCGAACAAAACTAACAGGATAATATTAACACATGATAGTGATTTCGGAACCCTTGCTGTTGTTGGTCGCCATGCATTTACGGGAATAATTTACATCAGACCAGGTCACATACGGGGCGTCTTTGCTATTGATACTATGAAATCACTCTTCGCTCAGGACCTGAATTTTTCAACCGGCATGATAATCATAGCGCAGCGTCAGAATGATTCTCTCAAAATAAGAATCCGGAACATGGGGGAGTGAACGGAAAACCTGAGTTCTGTTTTCTATTAAGGATCTATCTTTCAACATGCCGTGGGCCGATGTGCTGTACTTCGCCGGAGTATAATGCCCCGACCACTGGCTTGAATTTCCACGGCCTCTACTTTATGCCTTTCAGGTATGTGCAGTTTTCTTCAGTGAGCTTAACGTCTATGCCTGTACCGGTTTTAACATCAACGGGTATGACCCATACCAGCGGTTCACCGTTGCGGCCCGAACTCTTTGTTACCAGCCATATCCTTCCATCTGTATCATTCGAGGATAGAACATTGGCCTCGCCCTGTACCAGCAGGTAGAGATCGTCCCCTGTTACTTTTGCGAAGAGGCTGTCCCATGTTACGCTGAGCATTGATATTTCATCGGTGTACACATCCTTCCCGTCTGCCTTCATTCTTGCGCTGAATTCCCTGAAGTTCTTTGTGAACCCGGGCACAGGGTCGCTCCTGAATACGGCAAACTGTACAGCGGGCAGGTCAAGGCTGCTGTCATCAAGGAGTATGCTGACCCGCCACGTAGTCCTCTCCCACTCCCTGATAAATTCAGAGTCCTGCGCTGCCAGGGAAGCGCACACCGTTAGTATAATTGCTGTTATGCTGAATAATTTTTTCATATCTCCCCCCGGTGTCAGTCGTTTCTTACAATGTCTTTTTCATACAGGTACTTCATGTAGTCCTCCCTTGGCGGCGAGAAAATCTCCATGGCAACAGAATCCTCACTGATGTCCGCTCTGTGGGGTACGTCCGGTGGGATGCACCAGCTGTCGCCCGGTGACATGGCATAGGGTTTCCCTGCGATGTAAAGTGTTATGCTGCCCCTTACCAGGCAGCCGGTCTGTTCAAATGGATGGGAATGTTCAGGCAGCACGCTCCCCGCTGAAAGGTGAAACTCCGTCATGAGAGTTCTGCTGCCGTGCACCAGGGTCTTTATAGTTATGCCGTCGAGCACCTGCACAAAACCGCTATCTGAACTCTTTCCTATCATACACTCCCCCTTCAGTATGCCACACTTTTTTATCGTAAAAAAAACCGTAAAACTACAGCCAATAAATTTGCGTTTGCAGGGAGGTAAATTTGATTAGTCCCCTGAATAAGCGTATACTTATCCCAGCACATAAATACAGGTTACCACCATGGATAAAAGAACAGAAAAACGGATAAACTTTAACGTAACCGGAACTGTTGAATACAACGGGAGCTCCTGCAGCGGCGACATTGAAAATCTCAGCATGAAGGGGATGTTCCTCAAGGCCTGTGAGGATATACCTCTGGATACGGCCGTAAAAATTACCATCAACCTTTCCGGCGCATCCTCCGAACTTGTTGTCCACATTGATGGAAAGATTACCAGACAGGACAGCGACGGGATCGCTGTACTTTTTGACAGGATAGACCTTGACTCCTACACGCACCTGCGGAACATCATCAACTACAACATCCGCGAAGAGTGGTGACCCTGCCTAACTATAGACGACCAGGTTTCTCCCCTTTTCCTTTGCTATATAAAGCCTCCTGTCAGCAAGCTCAACAAGGGAATCGCTGTTCAGCTCATCTTCGGCTATGTCAGCGGTCTGCGATATGCCGCAGCTCAGGGTCAGCTTCACAGCATCCCCTGTTTTCAGCCTGAACTCCATGGCCGAGACATCGTGCCTTATCCTCTCCATTATTTCTACGGCCTGTGCCGATGTGGATTCGTCAAACAGTATTATGAATTCCTCACCGCCGTACCTGCCCAGGAGGTCGTATTCCCTGACCCTGGCTGCCAATACGCGCGAAAAATCGATGAGTACGGAATCGCCGGCCATATGTCCGTGGGTGTCATTGATCCTTTTAAAAAAATCTATGTCGGCAATTGCCACTGCCAGGCTGTCGCCGTTCCTCCTGCTTTTGGATATCATGAAGTGCAGCCGTTCAAATATATAACGTCTGTTATATATATTGGTCAGGGGGTCACGGATCGATATCTCGCGCAGCATCTCCTCAACGTTCTTTTCATCGGTAATGTCCACGTGTACACCTGCGGCCCTGAGCGGCGCGCCGTCTCCGGTCCTCATGAAGACCCTGCCGGTATCAAGAACCCATTTCCATGAACCGTCTTTTGTCTTCAGGCGGTGCTCGGAGCGGTACAGGGGTATCAGCCCTGCCAGGTGCTTGTTCAGCTCTGCCATTATCAAGGCCATGTCGTCTGGGTGTACAAGCCTCTCCCAGGTGCTCACATGGGGCTTCAGCTCGTCCAGGGTATAGCCGAGCATTGCGGCCCACCTCTCGTTGAATATCACCTCACCGGTCGCGATGTTCCAGTCCCAGGTGCCCAGGTTCGCGGCCTTAAGCGCCAGCTCCAGCCTCACGTTGCTTTCGGATATCTTTCTCTCAAGGGCTACGCGTTCTGAGACATCGCGGGTCATACCGAAGAACGCCGGCCTGCCGCTCCATATGCCCGGAGCGATATTGGTTTCAACCTGGATGTGCCTCCCGTTTTTTGACTGGACCGGTATATGGCACATCCTCTCCCTGCCGCTGATCATTTTTTTCAGCACCCTGGCAGCTTCATTTCTCCTTGACTGAGGGTGAAGCTCCAGGACGCTCTTCATCCTCAGCTCATCCATGGAGTACCCCAGCTTCCTGAGTACAGGTTCATTTACCTCAAGGATGTTGCCGTTGCTGTCCAGAATAAATATCATGTCATCAATGCTGTTAAAAAGCGACAGCAGGTTTTTTTCATTTTCATAAACCGCGGCCCTGTCGCGTATGTCCCTGATCACGCTGCCAAGCTGTGCCGCCACTGATTCGACCGTGGTCCTGACCATATCAGGAAAAGAGGCATCTCTGTGTGAAGCGATAAACAGTGCGGCCACGACCCTCCCCTGGCGGGATACGGGTATTACAGCCAGGGCCCTGATCCCTTCATTAATTATCACATCCCCCTGAACAGGATCTACATCGACATGGTCCCTGTAGAAGACTTTTCCATGTTTAATGAACCTGTACTGCTTCTGCCCGCATGAAATTGTTTCGAACATCTTCACCGTTCCGGGCTGGAGCCCCCTGTATGCCTGGAGTTGCAGAAGGTCCATCTCTTCGTCAAACTCGAAAATCCCGCCGCTGTCCACGGGGTCAATCTGCAGAAGGGCATCAAGGATTTTCTCATAGGATTCCCCTGCTGAGAGGCTGCTGTTCAGGGCCAGGGCCAGATCCCTCTGCAGAATGAGGAGTCTCTCTATTTTTTTTTCAGGCATATATCCCCTGTGATCCTGTTTTCTTAAAAATGATCCCGCGCAAAACGCCCGGTGCCATGCAGATAAATCCGCACGCACTTCAGGTGTCCGCCACAGTCACCATGTATAAGATAGAGAAAATAAATCCCTCCGGCGAATTTAAATCACCACCCGGAAGGCAGGGGCGGGATTCGACATGCTAATGGTTGAAATAAATTTTGATCTCTTCCATGTAACGGATTATTTTTAATATGGATTTATCCATAACGGGGGATGGATGTACAGGATCAGGTTTCATGGCCGCGGCGGCGAGGGGATGAAGACTGCAAGCCGCATACTGGGCACAGCGTTTTTCCTCCAGGGCTACGAGGTACAGGATGCCCAGAGGTACGGCGCAGAGAGGCGCGGTGCGCCTGTATTTGCCTACGTCCGTGCTTCAAAAAAAGCCATAAACGAAAGGGGGATCATCCACGCGCCTGACCTTGTTGTGGTGGCGGACGACTCGCTCTTCGAAGTTGCGGGCGCCCTTCTGCTTGAAGGGGTCACAGAGCAGACAGTAATTCTCGTCAACACCGCAGCATCAGCCGGAACAATACAGGACTCCATAAACGCAGGGAAGGTCATAACAATCAGGCAGCCCTCAACAGGAGAGGCGGCAGCAAGCACCATATGCGCTGCCGCATCGTCAAGGCTTGCGGGTGTGATTTCACGGGCCAACCTTGAACAGGCAATCCGCGCAGAGCTCTCCCCCATGGATGGTCCGTCAATGGAAAGCAATGTCCGGGCCGGGCTTGAAGTATATGACGGCATGGGCAGGTTCGCGGGCCAGGCCGTGGAGTCACAGGACGTAAGGGGGGATGGGCTTGCAGGGGCAGGATGGATTGACCTTCAGCCCCATGACACTTACAGGTCTGCGCCCGCCATACACAGGAGCCGCACCTCGGCCCTGAACCACACAGGTTCATGGCGCACGTCCCGGCCTGAAATTGATTACAGCCTGTGCAGCGGATGCATGCTATGCGCCCTCTACTGCCCTGACAGCGTCATATCTACCGGACCTGACGGCCTCCCCCTCATAGGCTACGAGCACTGCAAGGGGTGCATGATATGCCGCTATGCCTGTCCCAGAAATGCCATAAATAAAGTCCCGGAGCATAAAACGCCATGACACGAAAACTCCTCACAGGAAACGCTGCTGCGGCATGGGGCGCGCGGCTGGCCTCTGTTGATTACATACCGGCCTTCCCCATAACCCCCCAGACAGAGATCATCGAGACACTGGCCGACTGGATATGCAGGGGCGAGTTTGACAGCAGCATGACCATGCTGGAGTCTGAGCATTCGATGATCACAGCGGCTGGTGCAGCAGCGGCTTCAGGGGTACGGGTATTCACCGCTACATCCAGCCAGGGGCTGCTCTATGCAATGGAGATGATATACACAGTACCCGGCTGGCGCGCGCCATTTGTGCTGGTCAATGTTTCACGCGGGGTGGCCACACCCATTACCCTTGAACCTGACCACAACGACATCTTTGCCGCGCGCGACGCCGGCTTCATGCAGATACACTGCTCAACATGCCAGGAGGT
>CAYTSF010000109.1:0-4820 GCA_964440335.1 uncultured Leptospirales bacterium | reverse complement strand
GCTTGAAGTTTATGACACTGCGGCGAAGGAATTCAGGAGCAGGTTCGGCAGGATGTACAGGGCCGTTGAACAGTACAGGATGGAGGACGCGGAGTACTGCTTTGTAATGGCCGGCTCCTTTGCGACCAAGGCAATAGACGCCGTTGAGGCACTACGGGGCCGGGGCTGGAGGATAGGACTTGTGAGGCTCAGGCTGCTGCGCCCGTTCCCGGAGAAGGAGATGAGGCATGCCATGGGGAATATTAAGGCAGCGGCGGTCATTGACCAGAACATATCCATGGGGCGCGGAGGCATCCTTCACACTGAGACTGCTGCTGCCATGTACAGGTGCGACAGACAGGTTCCAATCCTCGCATCATACATCGCGGGGCTTGGCGGCCGCGACATCACCGCCGATGATTTCTACACAATGGCCAGCGAACTTAAAGAGGCATATAACAGCGGCAGGACCCCGAAGCCCAGGCTCATATTCACGCAGGATGAGCTGGATCAGGTTGAGAGGATGCAGCAGGTTGCGGGAGGCGCCCCATAACCTCCGGAGGGGGCAGCACTGAATGAGAAACAGGCGAGGTTTAGCATGTCAAAATCACTTGGCTTAAAGGAAATAGCAACCGGCAACGTCATGTCGCCAGGAACTTCCATATGCGCGGGCTGCGGCGCCATTGAATCCATCAAAATGGTCCTTAACGTGCTCGGAGAAAAAACAGTGATTGTTAACGCGGCTGGCTGCATGACAATGCTGGCAACATACCCCTTCGCCCCATTCGGTGGTTCATGGCTCTATACCGCCATGGCATCTGCCCCTGCCGGCGCGCAGGGGGTACGCGACGCCCTTGACATACTCGTTGCAAAAAACCGCATCAGCAGCGCCATGGACATGAAGGTTGTCGTGCTGGCTGGCGACGGCTCTGCGTACGGCATGGGCCTCTCTGCCGCGTCAGCTGCCATGGACAGGGGCCTGGACTTCTGGTACATATGCTATGACAACGAGGGTTACGGGAACACCGGGCACCAGGAATCCGCGGCAACCCCTCATGGCGCTCGCACCGCCACCGGAACGCACAGCGCAGGCAAGACAGCAGGCAAGAAGGACCTCTTTGCAATATGGGCAGCGCACCATCCTGCATACGCGGCAACCCTCTGCGCTGCTGAACCGCTCGACCTGGCCCGCAAGGTGGAGAAGTCCATGGGGCTCAAAGGGCCGAAGATGCTCCTCGCGCTTGCCCCATGCCCCACGAACTGGCATTTCGATTCATGCAACACGGTGGAGATGGGGAGACTGGCCGTGAAGACAGGCATCTGGCCCCTGAAGGAATACTCTGACGGGAAGGTCACCCACACAAAGATCCCGGATCGCGTATCTGTTGATGAATACCTGAAGATGCAGGGGCGCTTCAGCCACCTGTTCAGGCCGCAGAGAAATGAAAAGGTCATAGCAGAGATACAGGCAGGCGTGGAGAGGTACTGGGATGCTGTGAGTCAATGATTCAGAAGAGTTTCCTTCCGGCGATTGCCTCTGCAAGGAACCTGTAAAATGGCATGAGCAGGGTGAAGTCCCTCTGGAGCACCTTCACTATTCCATGTGAAAATATGTTATCATCAATACTGCAGGTCTTCATGAAATAGAGGTTCTTCCTCTGGAACCAGTCCTGCAGATCTTCGGGCAGTGGGTTATCAATTTTCCGTTTGTACATCTCCCCCTCCGCCCTGAACTTCTTCTTTTCAAGCAAACTTACCATAATAGCAAACCCCTGCGGGTCCCGCTGTATACCGGCCCTGTAGGCATCCAGTGCGCTTTTTGTGGCAGCGTAAAATCCCATGCCGTACCTGTACATGCCTGCCGAGAGTTCAAAGAAATAAACAGGGAACCCGTTCATGTCAGCGCCCGGCCTTTTATAGGTGAACCATGTGCATCCCCTGTATGGAGACTTGTCTTTTGAAAACCGTATGTCCCTGTATATGCGGGAGATGCATTTTTTCGGTTGGACTTCAAACTGCGGGTCAATGGCGAGCATTGTGTCATTCATGGAGAGCACCAGCGCGGTAAATGAATCGTAGAGGTCATTGTACCTCTGACGGTTTGCCTCAAACCACTGCTTATTGTTATTCGCCTCGAGCCCGGCGAAAAATTTTACAGAATCCCCTGAAAAACCTTTAAAAACAGTGTTGCCCTGCTGCCTCATAAGCCACCTCTTAAAATTTTAGTATTGACAAAAGCAGTAATCTGTTTATTCAGTAAATCCGCAGATAGAATGACTCCAGTGCATATTGTCTGCCAGACACGCTTCACAAAACAAGCATAATATAAATAAACGAGGTTATTAAATGACATTTTCAATTGTACTACTTGTCATTTTCTTCGCGGTGATGATAGGCATCGGCGTGTGGGGAATGAAGAAGACAACATCATTAAACGACTTCTTCCTTGGCGGAAGATCTATAGGCCCATGGATATCAGCCCTGGCATACGGCACAACATACTTTTCGGCTGTCGCTTTTGTCGGATTCGCGGGTAAATTCGGATGGGGATTCGGGCTTAACTCTCTATGGATTGCCGCGGGTAATGCAGTCATCGGCGGTTTCCTTGCATGGATGGTACTGGGCCGCAGGACAAGGCGCATGACACAGAACCTGGACGTAATGACCATGCCCGAATTCCTCCAGGAGAGGTACCAGGGAAAATTTACAAAGATGTTCACCGCTGTTGTCATATTTGTATTTCTCACTCCTTATTCAGCCTCTGTTTTCAAAGGCCTGAGCCACCTCTTCGAAGCAAACTTTCATATTTCATATGACCTTGCGCTGCTTATCATGATCGGCATTACAGGCATATACCTTATACTCGGGGGCTACTTTGCGATTACGCTGACGGACTTCATACAGGGCCTCATAATGATTATAGGGGCTATTGCAATGGTGTCGGTATTTGTATCCCAGGGCGGAGGAATCACGGAGAGTCTCAGTAAAATAACGAACGGTTATAACGCACATGTGCCGGTTGACAAGAGGCCATCCATGCTGCTGCTTGCAGGGATCGTGTTCATGACGTCATTCGGCCCATGGGGACTCCCGCAGATGGTGCAGAAATTCTACGCTGTAAAAAGCGAGAAGGTCATAACAAGGGCTGCGATTGCTACTTTTGGTTTTTCCCTTATCATAGGGTTCGCAGCCTATTTCACAGGTTCCATGGCACATATGTTTATGGATAAGATGCCGCTGGTGAACGGCGTGCCGGCTGTTGACAGGATAGTACCGCAGCTTCTCACCACTTACCTGCCTGCGACACTCATGGCTCTTATCCTTCTCCTGGTACTCTCCGCGTCCATGTCAACACTTGCCTCGCTTGTACTGGTCTCATCCTCAGCGATCGCCGTTGACCTGTACAAGGGGCATGTGAACACGCAGGTTTCTACAGAAAACTCCGTGGCCATGATGAGATTCCTCAGCGGCCTCTTTATTGTTATCTCGTATTTCATTGCGCGTTACGAGTTCGCCATAATAGTTACACTCATGTCCCTTTCGTGGGGCGCGATCTCCGGAACATTTATGGCCGCTTACATATACGGACTGTTCTGGAAGCGCGCAACCCTTGCCGGAGCTGCATGCGGCATGGTAACAGGGCTCATTACAAGCGTTTCACTTTTCTATATACTTGGACCGTCCAATGCGCCGATCGCCTCATCAATCGCAATGATAGTTCCTTTCGTGATAATACCGGTTGTGAGTATCTTTACAAAGCCGCCGGAGAAAGAGCATGTTGACAGGGCATTTGAAGGAATTTAGTACCAGCTGACACAGTCCAAAGAGGACAGGGGTGCGAACCCCCTGTTTTATTTTCTGCCGGGATTCATTCCGGGATACAACCTTGCGACACATTCAGGGCACAGGCTGTGGCTGAACTCAGCGTCCGTGTGTTCATGAACGTAAACCTCTACATGTTTCCAGCTTCCGCCTTCGTCCCTGATCTTCTTGCAGCTGGAGCAGATGGGAAGGATGCCATGCAGTACTTTAAGTTCATGCAGGGCCTTTTCCAGTTCATCCCTCTGTATCCGTATCTTCTCACCCGCGGCCCTGAGTTCCGATACATCATTCAGTATTATGACCGCGCCGCTGAACTTCCCGCTCACATCCTCCATGGTGGTGATTTTGCCGTTGTAATGCATCTCTGCCATTTTCAGCTCATCATGGTACTCGAAGGAATGGTCCCTCTTACCGCTGCTGATAAAATGTTTTAATTCGTCAGCTACAGGTGCAGGGAGTTCCACATTAAGATCGTCCCTGTTATAATAGTAGCCCCCCGGCACATGGGAAAGCCCGAGCATCCTGGACGCGGCAGTGTTGATATATGTCACCCTGCCCGATCCGTCAGTAACAAATACCGAACTCCCGATACTCTCCGCAACCGTCAGGTACATGTTCTTTTCGTTTGTCATGTAACGGTTTGTATCCATGAGCTCTAACAGCCTGGCCTCACCGCCGGTCATGGCCCATTCTGACGCGAAACCGATCTCGATCCTGTCAAAGGCCCTGGCCAGGAAGATCAGGATGTCCCCCATCTCTTCAGCGGAAAAGGACTGTTGCCTCACCAGGTCATAGTAGGATTCCCTGTAGTATTTGAAGAGCCCCAGGAACATCGCCAGTGTTATGCCCCGGTCCCTGTGCTTTTTTGCTTCAATTATGCCGAACTGCGTAACGGGGTCCGAGGTGTAATCCTCGTCGGGTGAGAGTTCCAGGCTTCTGCCGGTTTCTATCGCAAGGCAAATTGCCCCTGTAAGCCCCTGTATGGATATGCGCCATGCCTCCCTGAGGGTTGAGGTATA
>CAYTSF010000108.1:5158-10670 GCA_964440335.1 uncultured Leptospirales bacterium | reverse complement strand
CGGGATTAACAGGCTCCATGGAAAACGATGTATACAGTAACGGTTTCGCGAAAAAGGCCGGTACCGGTTTAAGGCAGGCGTTCCGTTCCCTGAAGTACAGGAACTACAGGCTTTTCTTCGCGGGGCAGGGGGTATCCCTCATAGGCACATGGATGCAGCAGGTTGCAGTGAGCTGGCTTGCGTACAGGATCACCGGTTCGGCTGTAGTGCTTGGCGCTGTTTCGTTCTGCGCGCTCATGCCGGTATTTATTCTCTCCCCGTTTACCGGCGCCCTTGGCGACAGGTGGAACAGGCGAAACATACTCTTTGCCGTCCAGATATTTTTCATGATACAGTCTGCCACCCTTTTCATCCTCACCGTGACCGGTTTAATTGTCCCGTGGCAGATTATTGCCCTGAGCCTCATGCTCGGCGTGATAAACTCCTTCGAGATGCCCACACGGCAGGCTTTCCTCATAGATATGGTGGATGACAAACTTGACCTGCCCAATGCCATAGCCCTCAACTCCGCTGCGTTCAACAGTTCGCGGCTCATAGGGCCTGCCATTGCCGGTATCGTTGTTGCCCTGTCAGGCGAGGCTGCATGTTTTGCCATTAACTGCGCAAGCTACCTGGCATCCGCGTCGGCATTCCTTTTCATGAAGCTCAGGCCCGGCCCGGAAATTGAAAGGAAGAGACTAATCACAGATATACGCGAAGGGGTCAGCTATGTGATACATTTCAGGCTCATAAGGGACATGCTGCTCATTGTTGCGTTCAACTCGTTTTTTTCCATGATACTCCCTGTGCTGCTGCCGATTTATGCAAAAGAAGTATTAATGGGGGATTCACACACCTACGGTTTCCTGGTCTCTGCTGTGGGTGCAGGGGCGCTTGCTGCGACAATGTTCCTTGCAGTACGCAACAGTACCAGGGGCCTGGGGCAGGTTATCAACCTCTGCACCTTTGTCATGGGAGCGGTATTCATGCTGCTGACTTTTTCATCATTGCTGCTGCCGCTGCTGCTGTTGCTTGGAGTTGCAGGCTTCTGCATGGTTGTAGTTACAGCCTCATGCAACACCATTCTTCAGACTGTTTCTGAGAGCGGCATGAGAGGCAGGGTAATCAGCTTCTACATAATGGCATTTACCGGCGCCGCGCCAATGGGCAGCCTTGCCGCGGGTTTTGTATCGCACAGGATCAGCGCGCCCTGGACATTCTTTATTTCAGGGGTGTTCTTCATGGTCGCGGGCGTGATGATTACGTTCAGGCTCAGGTCCGGCAATGGCAGCGGGGTAACAGCGGTATAGGGCAGGGGGATCAGGCGGTCTCTCCCAGCGGATCATCCACCTCGACCGAATTGCTGTAAAGTGTATCGGGGTCGATGTCTATACATTCATATGGATCAAACCTTCCGGATAAGTCCCATGCAAGTGTATTGTTAAGGACCGTGCAACGATTTATGTAGAAGTCCCAGTCCTCAAGTCTTTTAAACAGACCCTTGCCGACCATGTGAGATACATCGTAGAGTTTCACCCTTCCATCCGAGAAGTAGATGTAGACTTTATAGTTATCTGATGGCAGAACCTGTAATACCTGTGCAATCATGTTTTCTACCTTAAGGGGTCAATGTGTCGGATTTCACCGTGAGCTGCTGCGGATTCCCAGTTTTGCATGAGCTCATCCCTGTGAAGCTCACACCAGGCAATGACAAGTTTCAGCTGCCTGAAGGGAAATATTCCGCGCAGTACAACTCCATGAATTATATCAACAAGGATTGTATTATCAGCGTACTGTGCATGAAAATGCGGGGGGATGTGTTCATCCCAATACATGTATATTTTAATGCCGAAAAATTCAGAAATCAGCGGCATTGAGTCCTCCGTATATATCCTTATTAAAAATACTGCATTACCCCGTCGTGTCAAGTGAAACTTTTACTGCCATTCACCTTATTTGCAAAGTATTATACTGAATGAAAAATAATTCCGTCCCGGATACGCCCTGTTAAAAAATTCTTTACTCCATAAAACTCCATGTTCAATACTGCATGGAACTGGAACCTCATAGCTCGACATGAGCCATGCGTTGCTGCTGCACATTTCAGTATCATTAACCGGAGATACCCATGAACAGAGAACGCCGCATCCATTACGGCTGGATTATACTGATACTCGGCATTACAACAGTTACCGGCGCCCTGGGCCTGGCGCGTTTCGGCTACACCATGATCCTCCCTGCCATGAAGACCGGCCTTGCACTGACCGACTCACAGGCAGGCGACCTGGCCATGGGCAACATGACCGGATACCTTGTGCTTGCACTCGCGGCAGGCTTCCTCTCGACGCACTTCAGTCCGCGCGTAATCATATCGTCGTTCATGGTGCTCATCTCCGTCTCGATGCTGGTTACCGGCATGGCGCCGGGTTACACCACCGCATTCATCGCGCGTACACTTACAGGTATGGGAAGCGGCGGCACAAATGTTCCTGTTATAGGACTCGTTATTTCATGGTTCGCTGTTTCAAAGCGCGGGTTTGCCACTGGTATCGCCGTGAGCGGTTCAAGCTTCGGGCTCATCATTACAGGGCTTTCAATCCCAGCCATACTAAACTGCGGCGGTGCGGATGGATGGAGGTATTCATGGTTTTTTCTTTCAGGGCTCACATTCCTCATTGCAATACTCTGCGCGTTCCTGCTGCGCAACTCACCCCGCGACATGAACCTGGTGCCGCTTGGTGATTCAGCAGTGTATAAAGAACAGGCAAGGCCCGCGCCTGTTTCGCTATTAAAATCATGGCAGCTCATCTACGGGAACTCTGGCGTGTGGCACCTGGCCCTTATTTATACGCTCTTCGGTTTTTCATACATAATATACGTGACCTTCTTTGTTCGATACCTGAACTGGGAGGCAGGGTACACGGTTCAGGATGCGGGGAGGCTCTGGTCCGCGGTGGGAGCGCTGAGCGTGGCCAGCGGATTCATATGGGGAACATTCTCTGACAGGGCAGGCAGAAAGTACGGGCTTGCTGCTGTGTTCATGCTTCAGTTTGCATGCTACCTGGTGTTCGGGTTATGGAAGTCAGAGCCGGGCTACTATCTCTCCGCTATGCTCTTTGCCCTGACAGCGTGGAGCATTCCGGCCATCATGGCTGCCGCGGCAGGTGACGTTCTGGGCGCCAGGCTTGCCCCTGCCGCCCTGGGTTTCCTTACGCTCTTCTTCGGCATTGGGCAGGTCTTCGGCCCGTTTGTCGCGGGGAGGATTGCGGACTCATACCATTCATACACGCGCGCTTTCGTCATTGCTGCATTCGCCTCGCTTGCGGGGGGCTTGCTCTCGCTGCTGCTGCGGATAAAAAAACCTGTTCAGCACTGATTGAATTTTTTGCGGCAGATGCGCGGGATAACAGGTGTTATCCCATGTTGTAAAGCGGATCATTTTCGAAAAGCCGGTTTAATTCCCTCAAAGATTTTACAAAGGCCTCGCGTCCCGTAAAGCCGCGTATCTGCCTGCCCGTGTGCCTGTCGCAGAAACCATCCAGGTCCTCTGACATGAAGTATCTGTAGTCCACTGTGAGCTCGTCCCCGGCCTTCAGGTCACGCGCTGCAAAGCAGAGGCCGCAGTGGTAGATCATCGTCGGTTCAAATGAATGGTTCACGAAGTCCCCCTCGCGGCTTCCGAAGCATGAGCCGTGCTTTGAGTATGCGTCATAGATAAACCAGTCCCCGATGTAGCGTACGCTTGAATCGGTCACATCGGGGTGGGGGGAATTGTCCAGGTCGCGGCAGACTTCGTTGTGGTATTCCTTGTGTATAAGTTCGCTGATGCCGTAGGTGTATATTACCAGCAGTTCACCTTTCTTCACATCAGCGGTAAGGAACACGCCGCGCCCCTCGATTCCTGACTCGCGGATTTCATGGCCGGCCAGAATCATTTTTTCTTTCCCTTTACCGGTTTCGGTGGAATCTGCACATTCTCAACAACCGGGGCCGGATGCTTTAACTTCTGCTTTTTGATTTTAAACGGGGTCTCCACCTTTTCACGGAATATGTCGATGTACTCAAAGCAGGCGGGCACAACAATGAGTGTTATGATCGTGGATACAAAGAGGCCTCCCAGGATCGCGATGCCCATGGACTGCTTGAATTCCGCCCCTTCGCCAAGACCCAGGGCCAGGGGAGTCATGCCTGCCATCATGGCGAACGTCGTCATGAGGATTGGCCGCAGCCTCTTGAGGCCCGCGTCGAGTATGGCGGTTTTCCTGTCAACGCCGTCACGCACCGAAACCATGGCAAAGTCAACCAGCAGTATGGAGTTCTTTGTGACCAGGCCCATGAGCATTACAAGTCCTATCATGCTCATCATGTCCATGGGTGAACCTGTCAGGAGCAGAGAAAGGAAGGCGCCGCTCATTGCCGGCGGTATGGCAAGGAGGATTGTGAAGGGCGTAATGAACGATTCGTAGAGGCTCGACAGTACGAGAAATATAAAGATCAGCGAAAGTGTGAAGGCAACCTGGATGCCCGAGAGAAGTTCGCCGAAAGCCTCCGATTCACCAATAAAGCTGTAGGTTACGCCGTTGGGCACGGGGTGTTTTTCCCTGATCAGTTTATCGACCTGCTGCATGGCGCTGCCTATTGCCCCGTCCGGAGCAAGGTTGGCCGTTACAACAACAACGTAAGCCCTGTCCTGCCTGCTTATGCTTGCCTTGCCGCTCGTTGATTCAAAATCCGCGATTGCAGTGAGGGGTACCATCATGTTGTGCATGTTCGGGACCTTCGTGCTGGCGTAGGTATAACGCAGGTCCCTCTGTTCGGGCCTGAGCCTTGCCCTGATGTCATATTCCAGCCCGTTCTCGTTGAACTTGCCCACAACCGCGCCTGCAATGTTGTAGCGAAGTTCCATGCCAGCTGCAGCCTGAACCACACCCAGGGCCTTCATGCTTGCGGGCCTGAATTTTATCTGGAACTCGGGCTGGCCGCCCTCAACGCTGCTCTCAACCTCTGTGAGGTCGCGGATCTTCTGTATCTCGAGCTTTATCATTTCAGCGTACTCCTCGAGCACATTGAGGTCGTTCCCCTTTACCGCAAGGATAAAGGGCTTGTCGTCAATTGAAGAGAGCTTGATGCGGTCTACCGCCGGCCTTGCATATTTAAAGTCAACCAGGATTTTGCGGGCCTCCTGCTTGACCTCCTCGGTGTGGCGCGTGCGCATCTCTATGGGTAGCAGAAAGCAGTCTATTTTGGCCAGCTCGGGTTCACCGTTGTCGCCGCCGATTGTCACGGACATGTAGTCTATGTCCTTGATTTCCCTGAACCTCTCCTCGACCTGGCGCGCGACCTGCTCTGTCCCCTGGAGGCTTGTACCTACAGGCAGCTTCAGCGTGACCGTGTACATGCCGTCATCGCCGTTCGATATGAATCCCTGCTTCAGGAAGGGCACAATGCCAAGGCTGCATATAAATATAACGGTTGTTATTATTATTATTGTCATGGGGCGGTTCAGGGAGAATTGCATGATCCCCCTGTATTT
>CAYTSF010000108.1:0-5058 GCA_964440335.1 uncultured Leptospirales bacterium | reverse complement strand
AATATGTTTTCGCGGACCACAATGGCGTCATCTACGAGGAGGCCGATTGTAAGAGAAAGTGCCATGAGGGTAATCATGTTGATAGTGAAGCCCATGGCATACATGATGATGAATGCGCCGAGCAGTGAGTTGGGGATTGCAATACCGGTGATGAGCGTTGAACGTATGTTTCCCAGGAAGAGGTATACCACGAACACGGCCAGGAGTATGCCCATGAGTATGTCGCGCTTCACCTCGGATATGTTGATCCTTATCCAGCGGGACGTGTCCAGTACGGATATCAGCTTTGGTGACCCGGATTGTGTTTTGAGCATCTCGTTGATTTCACCAAACCTCAGGTTTACCTCGTCCACGACCTTGACCGTGTTGGCTCCTGACTGTTTCTGTATGTCGAGGAAGATGCATGCTCGTACAGTGCGTTCCGGATCCTTTTCACCCTTTTTCTTTATGTGCCCTTTTCCCTTTTCAAAGGGGTAAAAGAGGTATGTTATATTCTTTATATCTTCGTTCCCGTCGCGGACTATTCCAAGGGTACCCAGTGATATTGCGTTCCCGATGTCGCCGGAGAATGATATGAGGCTGTCCCTGATCTGGTTCAGGGTCGTGAATTCCCCGATGGCGCGGAAGTTGGTTTCTTTATCACCGTGCTCCTTCTTTCCTACGGGTATGTTCGCGCCTGATCCTGTCATTGATTGCACAACCTGCGATGTGGGTATGCGGTATTCGTTGAGCCTGTTCTGGTCAAGCTCGACCTGTATCTCCCGCCTTGTGCCTCCAAGTATTTTCACATCGCCCACGCCCTCAATGCGCACAAGCCTGGGTTTTATGATCTCCTTGGCCAGGTCATATATGCCGGCAGGAGGCAGGTCCGCAACCAGGGCTATCCGCAGTATGGGCGTATCAGAAGGGTCAAGCTGCTGCACCAGCGGTTCGTCAATGTCATCGGGGAGTTTGCTGCGCACAAGGTTGATCTTTGACCGCACGTCCTGGTCAACTTTTTTCAGGTCGGTGTCGAGGCCGAATTCGATGGTGATAATTGATATACTCTCAAGGTTTGTGGAGTATATGTGCTTTATCCCGCCGATCGCACCAAGTTCCTCTTCAAGGGGCTTGGTGATGAGCTTCTCGATCTCCTCGGGCGCTGCGCCGGCATAAACAGTGGATACAGTCAGCATGGGAAAGTTAATGTCAGGGTAAAGGTCGACGCCAAGCCTGAACAGTGATATTATACCGAATGTTAATACCGAGAACACGATACATGTAATGAGTATTGGCCGTTTGATTGAAAGGCGGGCTATGTTCATATAAACCTCTGTCCGGCCGGGCGGCCGTTTGTTTCTGCTGCATTTAACTGTCTGGTTAAATATTCAAAGAATTGCCGTATGTCAATAGATATATGCGGGCTTTTCGTTACAAAGAGTGATTTTATCCGGTTCGCTGAACCGGAACCGCCTGCTGCCCTGCCGGCTGCGCATGCTTCCGGGGCGGTCGATCAGGGCCGTTCATCCGCGATAATTTAACAAACAGTTAAGGGCTGAGTGAAAATAAAATAATAAATGCGGATTATGCCAGACACAGTGGTGCCGGTATGGGAAAATCTCTGTATATTTACTGAAAATCAATGCAGGAGGCGCTCAGTGAATATATTAAAATTCAGCAGCATATATATGATTGCAGCCCTGGCAGCAACAGTATTTATGAATAACCGGCTTTATGCGGGAGAAAAGTATATCCTGAATGTACAGGGGGCCGCGGTCTTTACGTCGTACAATGACGTGGCGCTCCCGGGAGATACGGGAACTAAATTTTCGTTCAATGAGGATATCGATTCAGAGGTAGCCTTTTCACCAAGGATCGAGGCCGGTTACGAGTTTCCCTTTCATCTCTATGCCGGGATCATGGCAAGTACCCTGAGGATAGACGCGGAGGGGCGCCTCGGGGAGGATGTTGTTTTTAACGGAAAGACATTCGCGGAAGGCACGGATGTTGATGTCAGGTACAGGTTCGATTCATACAGGGCCACTGTGAGGTATTATTTTGTTGATAATGAAAGTTTTAAGGCCGGTGCGGGTTTTACAGGGAAGATCAGGGACGCCGAAATAACCATGGAGGGGGGAGGGGAGAAAGGTGGCCTGACCAATACGGGCTTTGTGCCGATCATAAACTTCTACTTCGAGTGGCTTGCCACACCTGAACTTTCAGTGCTTGTATACGGAGACGCCGCATGGTCACCATACGGCCGCGCCGAGGATTATTTCGCGGGGATGAAGTACAACATCAACAGCACCTTTCAGCTTTACGCCGGGTACCGGATGCTCGAAGGAGGGGCGGACAACGACGAGGTCTACACCTTCTCCATGTTCCATTACGCGGTGATAGGTGCGGGCCTCAGCTTCTGATAAAATTCGTTAAGGATGGACATGCCTGTTCAGGAGTTCCGATAGGTCGGATATCCTGAAGGGCTTGTTTATGCTGGCAGTGAATCCGTATCTGGCAGGTGAGGCCATGACGGGATTGTTTGAGTAACCGCTTGCCGCGAATACCGGCAGGGAGATGTTTTTTTTACGCACTGCGGCCACCGTGTCAATGCCTCCCATTCCGCCTGGTACAGTGAGGTCGAGTATGATAAACCTCAGCCCGGCATGTTTTTTTTCGTCGGAGATCAGGTTCAGCACAGTTGATCCGTCGGTAGCTTCAATCACGTCATAGCCCATGCCCCTGAGCATTTCGGAAGTAATTTCAAGGATAAATTTTTCATCGTCCATGATTATGGCTGTACCCGAACCCCTGTGCTGATAGTCCCTGTCCGGGAAATCGGAGGCAGCTATCTCAGGTGCTGCCGGCAGGTAAAAATAGAAAGTGGAACCCCTGCCCGGTTTGGATTCCGCCTCGATTGTTCCCCCATGCTTTACAATGATGGAATAGGATGTGGCCAGGCCAAGTCCGTTACCTGTATTTTTCGTTGTAAAAAACGGATCAAAAATATGCTGCATGACCTCAGGAGAAATTCCTGTGCCGGTATCAGATATCACAACCTGCACATACCTTCCCGGTTTTAATGAATAACCTGCATCTTCATCAATCTCGCAGTTGCCGGCGCGGATGTTTATCTCGCTGTCCGGGCCTGAGAATTCCCGCGCATTGGTCACGATGGCGTATACGACCTGGCCGATCTGTGAACTGTCGAACATACATTGCCAGAGCCTGTCATCAATGCTGAAACTGTAATTGATGTCTGAACCTTTCATTGCTGAATCAGCACAATTCCTGAGCAGGGACTCAAGGTTGCCTGGTTTTATCACCGGTTCGCCTCCTCTGGCGAAGGTCATGAGCCTGGCAGTGATCTCCTTTGCCCTGTCAAATATCATGAGGGACTTGTCAAGGTAGGCGGCACTCTCCAGCCGGTTGTCAATGCAGCTGCGGGCAAGGTCTATGTAGCCGCTTATCCCTGCAAGGATATTGTTGAAGTCATGCGCTATGCCCCCTGCCAGGGTTGCGAGGGATTCAAGCTTGAGGGCCCTCTGCATGTTTTCTATGAGTTTTCTGCTCTCTGTTATGTCGCGGAATATTGACTGGTATGAGCCATCAGGCATTTTTCGCGAGTGAATCTCTGCCAGTATGACAGACCCATCCGGACGGGTTATCTCTCTCTCTGTAATGACGGTTTCTCCCCTGGCCAGGAGGTCTGTCATAAGCGGTTTTGCCTTCAGAGCCTCTTTTGTGAAGAGTTCCGCATAATTTGTGCCGACAAGGTTGTCCCTGCTGCGGCCTGTTATGCTCTCCATGCTGGAGTTGACTTCCATGATGATGAAATCAGGAGACCCGAGGAGTATCCCGTCAACTGCAAGTTCAACAAGGTTCCTGTATTTTACCTCGTTTTCTTTCAATGCCTTTTCAATTTCGATCCGGTCTGTAATATCCAGCACAACTCCGTCAAAAATAATCTCGTCATTTAAAACCGAGGGATTGGATATCCCCTTTACCCATACCGTTTCACCCGTATCCTTTACGAATGGCCAGACATAGCTCCACTTTGTGATTGATCCAGCTGATCTGCTTATTGACTTTAAAAAATCCCCATGGTACTCCTCAGGGATATGGGCAAGAAACCTTGGGAAGAAATCCGGCAGGTCATTTCTTAATCCGAAAATTTCACGGGATTTGCTGCTGATAAAATGAAAGCCCACATCCCCGCTTTTTTTTACATAGAACTGGTACAGTATCCCCGGCAGCGTGTCAGCCATCTGCCTCAGTATCCTGTCCTGTTCATCTATTTTTTTTTCAGCAAGTTTCCTGGCTGAGATATCGATAGCGGTTATTGTGAATCCTTTTGCGAGATCGTTCCTGTCAATGGCAGAGGATGTCAGTGCGATGTCGAAAATAGTACCATCCTTCTTCATCCACTTTGATTCAACGCTGCCGATACCGGTATTATGTACAAGGCGTACCTTCTCCCTGCCGACAAAATCATATTCTTCATCTGAAGGGTAGAGGAACCTGGAATCCCTCCCGAGCATCTCCTCCCTGCTGTAACCGGTCATATTACAGATCATGTCATTGATTTCGAGGATGATCCTGTCTTTTACAAGGGCCATGCCGACAGGCGCAGACCTGAAAATGCTTTTAAGCACATCAAGATTAAAGTCCTTACCCTCCTCAATTCCTTTCATGAAAGAGAGGCTGTTCCTTTCTTCCGCCTGTATCATTTTCCCCCGTTCGGTTATGCTGCCGGCAGATAGTAATAATTTTGCGCCGTATATGAGCACTCGAGATAAATATTGCATAATTTCAGGTGGTTTTCAAAAAAAAGAATGAAAGGGTGCATTTTTTTTGTAAGGGGTGATATAAAACCGTGACAAATATCCCGGGTTGAGCCTTGCTACAGGTAAACCGTTGCCTTCTCTTTTGCCCCGTAGAGCTTCATGGGGCCGTGTATAAGCCTGCGCGCGTTTTCGAGCATGATGTCCAGCTGCTCATCTGTGCGCAGGGGGTCATGGTGAAAGGCGAAGAGGTTTTTTACCTTGTACCTGCTGCTGATCTGTACTGCCTTGTTGATTG
>CAYTSF010000107.1:5590-10843 GCA_964440335.1 uncultured Leptospirales bacterium | reverse complement strand
ATGGTTATGCCCACCATAAACGGTTTGTCGGTAAGCTTCTTTGTTTCGCGTATGGCTGCCCTGAGTTCATCAGTGGTTTTGTAATTACCCGCAGTAAGGTTTCCCATGCCGCCCGCGTTTGAAATTGCAGCGGTCAGTTTAGGTTCGCCAACCAGGTACATTGCACCGCATATTACCGGGTATTTGATTCCGAACATTTCTGTGATTCTTGTTTTCATGATATACCTCTTTGTTTATATGGATTTCTGAATGCCATGGCTATTCAGTGTAAGTATGCACAATCCCGGCCTTTGAAAGGGCCGAGTCAATGACATCGCGCCCCATGTCGTACATGGTTTTAATGGCCTCCTTTTTGTTCACCTCGTCAAGGAGCCCGACGCAGATAAGTGAAGCGAAACCGTGGGTGAAGATGGCCATGCGGTTCATGACCTCTTTGCGTTCCTTTTTCGGAAGCAGGGAGATGAGCTCGTCCCTGTCAAGTTCTGTTATGAGCTCCCTGAGAAAATTTTTAAGCAGTGCCCGTGTCTCGCCGCTTTCAAGGAGGAGCGCCCTGAACAGCTCCCTGTTCTCCTGGGAGAAGAGCACCAGGCCCGTGCCCATGTTGAGGAACACGCTTTTTGTGTATGATTTCATGGTATATTCGAGCATGAGTTTTTCAGCCCTCAGGAAGACCTCGGTTTTGAGCTCATCCATGGAACTGAAGCATGAGTATACCGGCGCGGTTGAGGAGTTCATCTCCTCTGCGATCTTGCGGGCGGTGAAATCGCGCAGGCCGCTTTTTTTTACTATTTCAAAAGCGGAGTTTATGACGTCTTCCCTGCTGAAAAGAGTTTTAGGAGCCATTCTGCCTCAAATTAGATAACGCATGTTATTTACAGGATAATAAATAACATGCGTTATCTATCGTCAAGTTTTTTTGCATTTTTCTTTTAATGGCCGGAGCAGACAGCAGGGGTTTTTTACAGGATGATGCCGCATGAAGGCTAAATAAAATTAGCCATGCAGCGGTTTTATTATTACTATAATAATGGATTCGTTTCCAAACTGGCCTTTGATACCTTCAGAAAGCCTGAAGGGGGCTTTTTTAAGGGGCTCCGCCCCTTAGACCAAGTAAAAGAACAAGAAAGGAAACAATTCTGATATAGTCCGGCAGCTTGCTATTCCCTGGAGCTGCTAAAAACTCATATATGGTAAAAATCTGTTTGCTAATTATGCTATTTCGGCAAGAATGACTGAATTGTGCTGAAAATTATTTATCGGGTATCTGGTATTAATATATGAAAAACAAAATCCTCTACAAAAACATGACAATCCGGAACAAGATCATACTGGGGACGGTGATTACAATGGTCCTCATATCAGGATTCAACACTCTCTTTTCGCTGATTAATATCCGCCAGGTCGCGAAAGAGGGCCTTATACAGCATGTCAGGGCCGTCAGGGCCCTGGGTGAATCCGTGCTCCAGCAGACCTCAAAAAACTGGGAAAGCAACCTCTACGACATGAACTATGTGCGGCAGAGAATTTCAGACAGGGACTATTCGATCATCCCCATTGTCTCTGCTTTTAATGCCATAAAAAAAACCGGGGAGAACACGATCTTCGAATTCCGCACACCGGTCATTAAGCCGAGGAACGCAGCCAACAGGCCTGACGCGAAACAGGAGGAGATCCTTGCGAAAATGAAACAGGAGAACCTCAAGGAATTTTATTATATAGACAGCAGGACAAACAAACTGAGGTATTACCAGCCCCTGATACTCAATGAGCACTGCCTTAAGTGTCACGGCGACCCGGCAACATCAAAAGCTATATGGGGGAACGACAAAGGCCTGGACCTCACCGGTAAGCCGATGGAGGGATACAGGGCCGGGCAGTTCATCGGCGCAATGGAACTCACCTACGATGTTAACGCTCTCTCGCCTACACTATTCAGAGACCTGCTGATAAACGCCTTAATAAGCATACTGATTTTTGCGGCAGGCATAGTCATAATAATTGTCCTGGTGAAGAAATCCCTGTCTCCCCTTGATGACATGGCCTTTGCCCTTGAAGATATCAGCCAGGGGGCCGGCGACCTTACAAAGAAAATAAACATATCGAACCATGACGAGGTGGGGCATGTTGCAAAACTTTTCAACAGCCTCATTGACCAGCTGAGGGAGATGATCGGGACCATCACTCAATCGTCAGACCACATCGCGCACTCTTCAACAGAGATGACCAACTCGAGCGTCGGGCTTGCCAACGTGGCGCAGGACCAGGCCGCATCCATCGAGGAGACATCATCGGCAATGGAGGAAATCAAGGCCACGATCGACAACGTATCGGCCACAACAAAGATGCAGGCAGAGAAGGCCGGGAACAACAAGCAGCTCATGGATTTCCTTTCATCATCAATAAACGATATCAATAAAACCGCGCAGTCTGCAAGCCGCATGGCGGACGACACCTATAAATACGCCATTGACGGCGAGCAGGTACTGGGACAGACCGTTGAGGGGATGAAGGAGCTCAACGAGAGTTCGGGAAAGATCAAGGAGATCATTACCATCATAAACGACATATCTGACATGATCAACCTGCTGTCGCTCAATGCCAGCATTGAGGCAGCAAGGGCAGGTGAACACGGTAAGGGTTTCGCGGTTGTTGCCGAGGAGATCGCAAAGCTCGCGGAACAGACAGCCGGGAGCACGGGTGAAATCAACAAGCTTATCCAGGAATCGAACAGCAAAGTGGCCCTGAGCTCGCAGCTTGTATCCAAAACAGCAGAATCCCTTCGACTCATAATCACAAACGTAAAGAGCACGGCAGAGCTCATGGAAAAGATAGCGAAGTCCTCTGTTGAACTGGACGAGACCAGCAAAAAAGCATCTGATAACGCAAAAAATGTAAACAGGATGTCAGACGAGATTTCAACAATGATGCAGGAACAGAGCGTAAGCAGCAACGAGATACTCAAGGCCATAGACAGGATTAACGATGTCACTCAGAGCGTGGCCAGCGGGTCAGAGGAGCTTGCCGCGAGCGCAGAGGAGCTCTCGTCTCAATCCGAACTGCTGAACAGCCTGGTTAAAAAATTTAAAATAAGCTGATGATGACATGCAGGAGCCTTCCGGCTCCTGCACCCAATACTATTTTCTCACACTTTCAAGTAATGCTTCAACGCGCGTCATTATCTGGCCGGAATCACCCTGAGAGTAATCTGTTACTATTTTAAGGAATGGAATATTTTTCCCGGAAACATGCGCTCCCGCCTTATGCGATTCAACATTGTATCCATGGCACGCCTGAAGCACTATGTCTATGACTGCGTCCGGCTTATAAATATCCACAAGCCTGTCGAGTTCATGAAGCCGCGTGTTATTCGGTGTCATGCACGCGCAGGGTATCTTGAGATACCTTTCGGCCATGGCACGCACAGGGTCCCCGGAGTTCTCCTGCACCTTCTCTGCAAAAGGTTTCATTCCCACACATGAATCCAGGGCGACTATGACACCGCCGGCATCTTCTACGATCTTAAATACCTTTGTCGCGTCCCCGGCGGTGGGGCAGCCGGTAATCAGCACCCGTGGTGCGCCCTTTTTGCCATGGACGTACCCCTCTGCAACACGTTTTTCAAGCTTTTGAATCACATCTTCAAGCTGTTTATTGATTTCATTCCCCCTGCCCGGCGTTGAGAGAAAAATCACGTCGTGCATCTCCTGCCAGCTGATAACCGGCTGCTGCATGGCTCCGAATCCGAGTATTCTGCTCACAAGCTCATTTTTTCTGTTGTTCTCTTTTATGGCTGCTTCTATCTGTTCATCTGACGCCCTGAGTGAAAATGTTTTTTCAAGAAATCCCTGGAGCTTCCTGATCATTAAAGTCCATGCATCAAGGGCCTCCTTTTCGTCAGGGAGCTGGGGCAGGTCCATCACGTGCATGGGTTTTCTGTGCGAGATGAGTTCGAACATTTTCTTTTTACCGTCACAGGTAGTTTCGCCCACAACTGCCTCAGAAAAGGAATAGAACGGGCATGTGTCCTTTGCGATGAACCCGTAACTTGACTTGATGAGGGGGCACAGGTTGGCAGGCAGCACTGTTTCGGCCTCCTCTATGGTTGCATTTGCAAAGGCGCATAGCACCGCAGGCACTATGTCCATGGCATATACGAGTTCAAGGGGCGCATAGCCGCAGTAGATTCCGGCAACGTGTTTCCCCTTTTCACGCTGCGACTGGATGTAACCCACTGCGCGCTTTGCCGGCGGCTCACCGGTGAACTGGTCATTGAAAAGCGGTTCTGCTTTCTGTGTCATTTATTAACTCCTTGTTTATATGATTTCATGCATTTACAGCAAAAACATCTTTTACTGTCTTGAGGCATATAACAGGCTGCATCCCGCAGCACCTGTCAGTTGAGGGTCATTGGGGATAAACAGGCCGCATCCCATCTCCTTCTCTATCAGAGAGACCATGCACCGGTTGAGGGCCACTCCCCCCGCGAAAAAAATATCGCCATTAGCCTGCACCCTCCGGAGCAGGCTAATGGCCCGTGAGACCATTGACCTGTGTATGCCCAGGGCTATCTCGTTTCGCGGTATGCCGCGCGTTACAAGCGAAATTACCTCTGATTCGGCAAACACGGTGCATGTGCTGTTTACCTCTTCATGCCGCTCTGCCGAAACCGCCGCCTCTGAAAAATCCTCGAGCCTGAACCCAAGCGCAGAGGCCATTATCTCGAGAAAGCGCCCTGTGCCGGCGGAACACTTGTCGTTCATTTCAAACTTTTTAACTTCGCCCGAATCAGCAAGGGCTATTGCCTTGGTGTCCTGGCCACCTATATCGAGGATTGCGCTGCAGCTGCTGTTAAAATAGCGGGCGCCTGTCGCGAAGGCTTTAATCTCGCTCACAACATTGCACTCAAGGTAGTTTGATAAAAGGTGCCTGCCGTAACCTGTTGCGGTGAGGGTATCATAGCTGACGCCTCGCAGAATCTCCATGCAGGTCTCTACGGGGTTATGGGAATTGAGCAGTTTTTTTGTCTGAACAATCTGCCCGTTTTCTGCCACTGCGAGCTTCACCGTTCTTGAGCCAATATCAATTCCTGCACTTATCATTTTCTCCCCCGGCGTGGACAGGTGAAGCCATAAAAAAACAGGAGTCAACAATTAAATATATTAATGCTTTATATTAATAGATTAAATAAATAAACCTGTTCCCAAACTGACGTTTGATACCTTCAGAAATCCTGAAACGGGCTTTTTAAGGGGC
>CAYTSF010000107.1:0-5490 GCA_964440335.1 uncultured Leptospirales bacterium | reverse complement strand
CCCCCTGTACCGTCATATTCAATCGTAACAACCGGTATGCCCGTGATGCTCTCAATGCGAGACGCCATTGCCTCTGTGACCAGCGAGGGGCAGCAGAAGGCGGGGTTGGTCTGCACGAAGAGAGACAGATCAGGGTAATTCATGATGAGAGAGAAAATCTTGAGGATGTTCTCCATGGACTCACCCGTATGTTCAACATTGAGCCCGAACCTGGCAAGCACCTCGTCGTATGACCTGAGCTGTACATGGGGCTCCTCGCCAAGTACCCTGTTGAAATACTTCAGGTACCTGCGCTCAAAAAGGCCAAGCGACTGTTTGATCAGCTTCGATGTGACAGCCCCCATGATGTCACCTTCGCGGAACCACCGCTTTATGTAGGGGTCCGCAACGATCTTGATGAGTTCGCTGTAGGGGGTTGTTATGACCTCGCCGCCGTTCTCTTCAATGACAGAAATGATGTTCTGGTTAAGCGTATCGTTATCCCTCACGTAGAGGTCACCGAATATGGCGACCTTGGGACGCCTTCCGACGGAGACCTCAACATCCTCGAACCATGATATTACCTTCTCCAGCGCATCCTCCAGCGAACTGCCGTTCCTGAAGGCTGCAGCAATGAGCAGCGTCGCGTCATCGATCACACGGTTCGTACTCCCCTTTACTTTTTCGTAGGGACGCACCCTGCACCCCATGCGTCGAATCATGCCGCTGAAGAGGAATGCCAGGTACATGTTGAGCGCAATCCTGTACGACACGTCCACAAAGGTGATGTTGCCGGTGTATACATCCATCTTCTCAAGGCCCCCGCCCATGGACTCAAGGAGGCTCTTGCTGTAGTAGGGGAACATTCCCAGGTTGCACGTTATGCGTGAATCAACGTTCCAGAGAACGGTCGCCGCAGGGTCAAGCCCGTGCTTATGAATGTACTCGGCCGCGTTCTGCACGATAATGTTAAGGGGGATACACTGGCCTGTATTGTGCCCCAGGCTGCGCTGGATCGACTGCCGGCTCTCATCAACCATGCGCGCGTCAATACCGTCGTTCTGCAGCACCGCCTCCATAAACTGCCCCAGGATCGGGTCCCACCGCGGGATGAGCACTGTCTTTCCGCGCAGTATGCCGCTCTCCCGCGCCACCAGGGGATTGACGCTTCCATAATCAGTCCCGCATGGCAAAGTTTCCTGTGAGTAGTGGTTCCTGAATGAGCGGAGGCCCGCCTCGATGCGTGTCTCGTAGCCCACGTTTGAATCATGCTCGTCGAGCTGAAGTATGAGGTAGGGCTTTTTGCGGGCATCCATGATCTTCCTGAAATATTCAATGGCATAGGAATCGGGCGTGCATTTGAATGACGTGACGAAGACCGGGTAGAGCCCCGGAGTTGATGCCGCTACCTCAGCGCATTCCAGTATTTCCGAGGCGTAGTGCCAGTGGAATGATTTAAGAAGGGGATCTATCGCGCTGCGGCCGGGGGTGTCGCGCCTGACCATATCCTGGCTGAAGACCCTTGTTCCCAGCCTGCCTAATATTTCGGGAATCCCCTTGTTCATTACCGGCGAGAGAACCGTATATGGCCTGCCAAGGAGGAGGACGTTTACATCGCCGCTGATGCGCTTCTCTTCATATACTTTCGAGAGCTGCATTAACCGCTTTTTGTGTTTACGCTGCGCCGAGTCATATGCTGAAGATACCTGCATGAACGACACGCGGCCGCCGGTGATTGCCTTCACTGTTTTATAAAGCTGTATCTTCGTGCTGAATGTCCCGGATATTGTCCGCAGCAGCGGCATGAGCAGCCTGCCGTTTCCGGGAAGAGATTCGCATGACGAAATAACAGATGGCGCATACTGCGTGTAGTAGCAGTAGCCCCTGCGAACGCCCGGTTCGCTGCTCTTTCTTTCGATGAATGAAGGAAGAAAGACATAGTCCGCAGCAGAGGCCAGGTGCGCCACATGGCCATGCAGTTCGGACATGGGCGCACAGAACTCCGCGCCTGATATGCTCTTGCCGCGCCTGAGCCCCTCCCTGTATCCGGCGCTCGTCACAGTCCTGATGCCTAAGCTGTCAAAGAAATCCTGCCACAGACCGGTCTCCTCGAACATGTGCAGGGCAGCCGGGATGCCCACAGTAAAGTCGAACCTGTAGCTCTCCTTTTCGCTGCGCCGGAGGATCATCCCCCTCTCTCTCAGCATGTCGAATCCCGAACTGTTCCTGTTCACGAACTTCTTTGTGGCGTAATCCCTGCCGCAAAGAAAACCGAATGCCGCAACCTCGCCTGCCACATCAGCGACCTTGATCTTGCAGCTGTTCGTGCAGAGTGAACAGACCTCGCTGCGCACAGGTATGGCCTCCCTGTAAAGCCCTATGCCGCGGAAGGCCGCGCTCCTGGTGCCTGCATCCATGAGGGAGAGGGCGGCTCCCAGCGCTCCTGTGAGGTGACAGTACTTCGACACCATGATGGGCTTCCCGAGCCTCTGCTCGAATGCCGCGACCAGTGCCCTGTTCTTTGCGGTTGCGCCCTGGAAAAATATCTTCTTCCCTATATTTTTTTCAATCGCGACCTTTGTCAGGTAGTTCTCCCTGACAGAATGTAGAACGCTTGCCAGCACCTCGCCCCGGCTGAAGCCCTCGCTCATGTAGTTGTTAATGTCGCGCTCCATGAATACCGTGCACCTGTCGCTGGAAAGGGGTGCCGGAACTCTTTCGGCCGTAGCGGAGAATTCACCAAGGGGGCAACCCAGCTTTTTGGCCTGCTCCTCGACAAAGCTGCCCGTGCCGGCTGCGCAGACATTATTCATGATAGAGAAAGTAACGCGGCCGTCCTTCATGGTTGTAAACTTGGCGTCCTGTCCGCCGATCTCGATGATCGTGTCTACCTCAGGGTCGAGCATGTACGCGGCTCGTGCATGGGCCGTGATCTCGTCAAGGGCAATGTCCGCGTTGATGATGCTGCCGATGAACTTCCTGCCTGAACCTGTGGTCGCCGCTCCAAGAAAGTTAAACATGCAGCTGCCAGTTGTGGAGATACCGTTTATGGCCTCGAATATGGACTGCACGGCCTCGAGCGGCCTTCCTGAAGTCCTGGTATAGAGGCCGGCCATGACGCAGCCCGTATCATCCGTCAGCACAGCCTTTGTACTTGTTGAACCTATGTCTATGCCCAGGTACACGTCATGTTCAGCCCTGGCTGAAAGATCCGAGTATATGTCCACTTCAACGTCAGCAGCGCAGCTGTTCATTGAAGGGCTGAAGATGTATGATTTCTCAGCGGAAAAGTCAGGGTAATCTGAAAGTTTAAGTTCAAGTGGCTCGTAGTGGTAGTACCTCTCCTTTTTCTCATTTACGAAAAGTCCGTCAATGCTGCGCGGGACAGCACCGGGCTCAAGGCCATTTCCGCAGTCCACTGACATGAGGAGTGCCGCGCCTATGGCGCCAAACAGGTGTGAGTATTCATCCACGACTATGCCGCATCCGGTTATTTCAGAGAGGTGCCTTACAACCGCACGGTTCAGCGAAACCCCGCCGGCCATGACAACAGCTCCGCGCGGCCTGTCATTGCCGAAGAGGGTGTCTGCCACGTTGCGTGCAAGACCCTCGCACAGGCCGTCGCATATTTCTGAGAGGCTGTAGCCCTCCTGCTGCGCGTGTATGAGGTCGGTCTTGGCAAATACGGCGCAGCGCGACGCGATCTTCGGCGTGTGGCCGTTGTTCTCACCGGCAATCCTGCTGAAAGCGGCAATGTCGGGGAGATTGAGGCGCCTGGACTGCTGGTCAAGGAAGCTGCCGGTACCTGCCGCACATGAGGTGTTTGACCTGTAATTCCTGTAGTTCCCGGACTCATCGAAGAGCGCAACCCCGAACTTCTCGCCGCCGATAATAAGCACAGCGCCCGGCCTGTCATAAAGTTTTTTCGCGGATGTAATAACCGCGACCCTGGAATCGTAACGCCTGCCGGAACTGAATATCTCAGGCGACGATGAAGTATACGCCAGTGCGCCTATACCCTGAAGGTCAAAACCGGCAAGAAGCTCAGAAAGCTTCTCCCGTATGTGGCCTTCGTGAAAAGCGTACGCGCTCCTTAAAATTCTGCCTTCGGGTGACAGTTCGGCAACACCCGCAGTTATTGACCCGACATCAATGCCGAGTACATTACCCTTGCTGTTCATCTGCTTCTCCCTGTTGAAATAGCCACAGAGATGCGGAACCTGCCGTGTATAGTAAGACGTGGTTTTTTAATGTTAACATTCCTGCTTCGCCGTTTCTGCGGTTTATATATTTTATGGCAGGAATTTTATATCAAAAAAAGAGGGAGTTCGACCGGAATTAATATTCAGGACTTTTTGGCGGGAAAAAACATCTTCCTGTACTTTGCAGGCGACATCCCCTTCTGCCTGGTGAATGCATCGTAAAACGCAGACTTGGAATTGAAACCGGAGGAAAACGCAATGTCAAGGAGCGACCTCTTCGCATCCTCCTCCATGCAGCGGATTGCCTCAGCAACGCGGAAGCTGTTTATGTAGGTGTTGAAGTTGACATTCTGTTTCATGTTCAGGTAGTGCGAAAACTGGTAGGGCTGCAGCGACAGGAGCCCTGAAAGTTTTTTGAGGGAAAGGTCCTCGTCGCAGTAGAGCTTTTCAACGTTCATAAGCTGGTGGAGTTCAGCCTCTATGCGCCCGGCCTTTATGCCGTTCAGGGGGTCATCGCGGCGGGAGGTGTTCTTCATCTTTTTTATTGATGATGAAAAGAGTTCAGGGTAGATCTGCACAACTACAAACCAGTAAATGAAAAACATTGTCATGAGGGTCAACGTCATTCTCTGCATTGTGCGGCTTCCTGAAACTGCGGCAATGATAATAAGGGCAGCCACGACAAAGAGCATGACCGCAGCGGTTGCAGCCACTACGTTGAGCCTGCTCCCGCGTTCCCGCAGCACAGAGAGAACATCCATCTTCATGACAATGGCCGTAGTATAGAGGAATATGAGCGCAAACCCGAAGGACTGGAGGTACTCATAAACCGACCGTTCATCCATGTACCTGCTGATGGCCGTAACTTTGCCCGGCCCGGAGACTGACGCGGCTGACTGGAATATAACATAAAAGGCGGCAACCGCAACGGGCACCAGGTGGAACAAGGTGGTGAGGCCGGGCCTGTACCCCTTCCTGAAAACTGAAAGGTAAAATATATACAGCGAAGGCCCAAGAATAAATTTCGCCAGGAGAAGAATGTTTCCCGCAAGGCTGCTCCGGTAGCCGGGCGTTACGGAGTTCAGGTACTCATATATGTGGATTATCCCCATGCTCATGAATATTATGAACAGCAGGATGTTCTTGAGCCTGCTCCTGTCATGAAAGAGCTGCACCACCGCAAGGAGGAACGCGAGTCCCCCTCCGAAAAGGATAGCTGCATTTGAAAGTTCAACTGGCATAAAGTTTAATATCTGAACTGCACTGTATAAGTACCGGAGAGTTTTTTACAAGAATAAATTTATTCCGC
>CAYTSF010000106.1:0-10889 GCA_964440335.1 uncultured Leptospirales bacterium | reverse complement strand
CTGCGGCGCGACCTGGAGGCCTTCAGGGAGAATGAGGGGATTTCGCCGGTTACGGGCTGTATCATGTCTGCAATAATTCCGGGCCTGGGCCAGGCCTGGACAGGAAGGTTCCTTGACGCGGTTCTTTCACTGGCATCTGTTGCACTCCCTGCAGCGGGTGGATATTACCTGCAGCAGCATGGAGAGGAGAGGATTGCCTTTACCCTCTATTTTTTTTCAGGGCTCTTTTACGCAGGAAACGTTTATGGAGGGTACAACTCCGCTGACCTGGAGAATGAAGACTACAGGAAGAGGAACCATGATGATATTACCGGCCGTTTTGGAAAGTACGACCCCGTGGTCTATATAAACTTCGGGAGGATATTCAATTGAAATTCCTCAGGATAATGCCCTTCATTTTCCTCATGCAGGGGAGCGCCTACGCCAGCGGCTCTGACCTGGTGATGACCGCGCGGCTCCATTTTGAAAACAGGGAATACTACAACGCCATTACCGAGATCATGCGCTACCAGTTCCTGTACCCCGAAGGCGCGTTGTTCGCTGACAGCATGGTTATCCTGGGCGAGGCATACTACCTGGGAGGAGACCCGGCCAGTGCCCTCTCCACATTCAGCGACTGCTATACAAAGTACCCCGATACATACATGGGGCAGCAGGCATTGTTCTATTCGGGATACGTGAGGATGATGCAGGGCTCGTACTATTACGCGGCGCGCATGTTCCAGCAGTATAACTATGTCTACAAGGATAGAGATTTTTACGATGATTCAGTATTTAATTTATGTGTCATAAGGATTCTTGCCGAAGATTATAGTGAAGCGCAGGCCGCGCTCGATGAATACAGGAAGCTCTTCCCGGACGGGAAGTACTATGACGAATCAGTTTACCTTTCACAGAGGGTTGAGGAGCAGAAGAACCGTCCCCTGAAGTCAACCTGGATTGCCGGCATAAGTTCCGCGATAATACCGGGCCTGGGATACATTTATACAGAGAAGTACCTGCTGGGGATTTTTTCGTTCCTGTCCAATGCCGGCCTCATATACCTTATTTATGACGGCTACAGGGACGGCAGCATGTTCAGGACAATCGTCTTTTCCGTCATAGAGTATTCATTTTACAGCTGGTCTGTTACCGGTTCAATCCGGAGCGCCATGGAGTACAATGATAACGGGGAATTTTCGGAAGAGATACTTTTACGGATAAAAGCACCCTTTTAACCATTGCGGTTGTTCATGCAGGCTGCGGAATGTCCCGGCAGGTTAAAGTCCGCAGATACTGCGAAGGATCACGGAGGATTGGATGGAAAAACGTTCTTTCAGGTATGACACGCTTGAAAGCATTGACCCGAATAAAAGCCAGCTCATAAACTTTGAAAAGATCATCAGGAACGAAAAGCTGGAACTTGTAGCGGAGAAGCTCGTTGAGTCCACGTTCGTGGAACAGCACTTCATGAGGAAGGATGCAATTGACCGTTTCCTGGACTTTACCTATTTCAAGGTGCAGACCGGGGCATACCATATCATTCACATGGCGTACCCGACCAAGAGGATGCACGACCATGAACTGGAGGGAAAGATCAAGCTGCTGATAAATGAGCTCCTCTACCCTGAAATTGTACTTCGCGTATTGAAGTACTTCACGCGCAACATACACGAATCAGACACGAACCTTTATATTGCCAACCTCGTTGAATCAGAAGAGATCATACAGTCCGTATACCAGACGTTCGGCCTTTTCCGCAAGGACATATTCATCTACAACACAGACCAGAAGTCGCTCAACGTAAAGATGATCCAGCAGTTTTCGCCTCAATCGGACTACAAGCTGTCGCTGCCACTTGACGCCTGCGCGCGGCTAAAGTACGTGCTGGAATTTTTTGCAATTAAGCAGAACGTGAATCATATATACACGGCCGACGACATTAAGATGTACGCAACCGCCTCATGATTCGAAGGTTTCTTTAACGAATATGTTCAGGTACCTTTTTGAATCGGTGAATGTGGTGAGGTCATTGAGTTCGGGTTTGTACTCCTTGATCAGCCAGTACATGATGTCCTTTATGTCTTTCTGGCTGGTGTCGACTATGGCATACCTGAAGTAGAGGTCATTTTCTGAAAGCCTTTCGCGCAGGGAAACACGCGTAGTACTGAATTCATCCATGAGCTTCTTGATGCCCACCCTGAGCCCGTCCCGCCAGCAGGCGAATACAAGCATGGGGACCATCTTCCTGTTGATCCTGTGCTGCATGATTACAATTCCGGGAAGTTCAGGTATGAGCCTTGTGACGCTGTGCCTGTCATATTCAAAAATGCGTGACCATTCCACGAAATAATAAACATCCCTGTCGCGCACATTTTTTTTTATCATACGGCTGCAACCTGGTTTTTAAAATTATTTATAAGCAGTTCGATGGTACCGATGAGCCTTTCGCAGCGGGTTGAAATGTCTATTTCGTTTAGAAGGGCTATGCGTATTTTGTTGTCCAGTATAAAGTAGTTGGCTATGAAATCGCTGATCTGGTTAAGATCAATCAGAAAGTTCATGAGGGCAATGAGTCTGTCGGACTCGTCAACATTAATGAGGAATATAAGTTCCTGGGCTTTTTTACGAAGTTCCTTGCACATGGCGGATTCGTTTTTCGCAGGCGTGTAATCTATTTTTTCGTAAATGGCTTCCCTGAATCGTTTGAGTTTTTTTATGCGAACCCTGCATACGCCTTTAACCTGGAGGCGTATGTTTTTTTCATTGAGGTTGACCTCTATTATCTCGGCAAGGGTCGCTATTCTTTTTTTTATCAGAAATATATCAAAAATGTTTCTCAGCGGATATGTGACAATCATGTCCCCGGCTTTCAGTTCCAGAGATGAAACACTGTTTCTCAGGATAACGTTCTGGTTGCTGTGTGGAAACAGAACTTTTTTATTAAGAAGAAATATTCTTGCTGAGTCGGAATTCATTTTCTGCCTGTTTCTAATAAATTTGAGACAATTAAAATTCAGGTAATGGCAGTTACGCAGGATAATTCTGCGGCTCTATACTGAATTTTCGGGAATAATAAAGTAGTAAAAAAAGATTGTAATAATTTGTCAATATGTATATTATTAAAGGACACCCAGACTTGAAAGAGTAAAATAACCAAGGAGCCGTTCCATGTCAGAAAAACGTAGGGAAGAAAGATTGAAAAAGGCCATAAGGTCAGAGGTCAGGTCAGAAGAGGCGCTGACATTCAGCTCAACAGTGGATATGAGCAAGGGGGGGATTTTTATTTCAACGCCTGAGCCTTTGAGCAGCGGCACTGCGGTTGAACTTTCAATAATGCTGCCTAACAGCGGAGAGGTCACGGTCCAGGGCGTGGTTAAGTGGATCAGGCAGGATGAGGATGAATCCGGAAGGGCAGGCATGGGCATTGAGTTTAAAAATCTGAATGATGATGTAAAAAATAAACTCCTGGATCTGGTTAAATAAACTTTCAGGATTCATAAAAATTTTATTTTTAGTTACTTCGCAGTAATAGTCACCGCACCCCGGAGGGCCGGCACATCAACTCCGGGGACCTGTTCTTTCCATGAACCTCCGGCATTACATTGACACATCGAGCCGTAGTCCTGCTTCATTGTCAGGGACAGTAACACTCTCTGTTTTATCGCTGTAACCTGTTTTTTTAAATACAAGGTTATACGTCCCGCTCATGAACAGCCTGTGGTAGTATCCGTTATCATCTGTGTGTACCACAAGGTCTCTGCTGCCGAAAGTAACTTCAACTCCTGCAAGGGGTTCTCCGGAACCTGAAGCTGTTACCCTGCCGTACACTCCATACCCTGATTTTTTAATAAATCCAAGCAGCGAGTCCCTGTTGTAATAATAGATATCCATAACATCTCTGTGCTCGTCAGGGCTGTATTGCGCCATCTCCACCGTAAGGTCAAGGCAGCCCGCGTCTAAATAACTCCAGTCCTGCATGGATCCTGTTATCACGTACCAGTCGCCGCCGTTGATTGTCCCCTGGTCCATGTCCTTGTGCTTATAGAGACGGGGATTGTTCAGAAATGTTCCCGAGGTTGTGTAGGCGTAACCCATCTGTTTGACAAGATCGTATTCATCCGGCATTTCTCCCAGGGTTGCCTTGCCGTAATCGAAAGGAAGGTTTACAAGCACTGCTCCTGCGTGAAGTGTAATGCCTGTTGTAAATTTTTTTGCAAGGGTGAAGTCCCGGATAGCGGCGCTTTCAGGTTCAGAGAAGGCAAAGTCCCCGTGCGTTATCTCCTGGGACCACTCCCTGCTGAAGTTCCTGTTCAGGTCAACGGAGTTGCTGTTGTACCTGCTGAAACCGGAGTAGCCGTCGGGATTAACGATGGGTATTAATACAATGTACCTTGAATCCACAAGGCTGCTGATCTCTTTATCGTACCTGTAATCCGACAGAATATCTTCAATAAATGTGAGGAGGAATTCTACCGTGATCTTTTCGTTTCCATGAATCCCGCCTGAAAGCCTTACCCTTGGTTCCATTTCCAGTGTTGCAGGATTGTCAGAAATAATCATGGCACTGATCGGCCTGCCATCCACGCTGTACCCGATTGTCTCAATGGACGTGATTGAAGGATAGGATGCGTGCATCTCTTCAAGGAATTGTTCAGCCTCTTCAGGCGTGCGGTAATAGTAACCGCTGCCGTCCCCGCCGCAGGAGATGATGGCAGGCAGGAGTGAAAGGATGAACAAGATGTTGCATAATGTATTTTTCATTGAGTTTTTCTGCGCTAATCAGATTTAGTATACAATAATAAAACAGCCTGTGCCTGCAAGAATAATTGGAATTTTTCAGGGCAATGTGATTATTTTTTAAAAAATTTCCCGGGATGGGAGTATAATTTTATCAGCATTAGAAAAGTGCAATGGTTTAATGGCGTTGCTAAAAACAGGAATAATTCAATACGGCTGTACGGGTGGTCAAAAATGAAAAAAATTATGGTTACAATACTTCTACTGGCCCTTTCTTTCATGGTGAAGGAGGCCTTTGCGAATAATACCGGATGCGGTTTTGGAACTGCAATTTTTAAAGGGAAGAAGGGGAAACTTTACGAAATCCTTGCTGTTACAACAAACGGTACATCGGGCAGCAGCACCTTCGCCATTACATCTGGAACATCAGGTTACGAAAAAGGTTCGGCGATAGGTATGAGCAGCGTGGATTTTTACATCGCTGAAAATATGGATGGTCTTGCGTCGGATATAGCAAAGGGTGACGGTGAATACCTCGACACGCTTGCGCAGATGATGAAGGTTAAGGACAAGGCGGCTTTCAAGGAGAAGCTCCATAAAAATTTCAAATACATATTTCCGGGGAAGGACGTTACATCAAACCAGGTCTCCATGAAGATCAGGGAACTGCAGAAAGACTGATAGTGCTGCCTGCCCGGATAAAAAGATTGTGCAGGAACGGCTTGATTTGCGTACCTGTTTTCATAATGGTTTTTCTGATCCGGATTCCCTCCCCTGCTCAGGGTAGCGGCGATGCTTCAGAAAAAGAAGCATATATAAATGAGCTCATAAAAAAAGCGGATGAAAAACGCTTATGGGAGGACCCTGAATGGGAAGTCCTCCTGCATTACAAAAAAGGCTTTTTCGGAACAGAGAGCCTTGTTGATGACCCTGCATTTTTTATTTCTGAGCATGGGAAGACCGATCCCAGGGAGGAGATGCATGCCGCGATCAGGGCACTGTTCTTAGCGGGCACTGCCGGGAAACCGGGGCCCATGTGCAGGTTCACGGCAAGGGGAGAGTTTCTCATCGGCGAGCTCTCTGTTGACAGGGAACTTCTTCCCGCTGAAACAGATGAATCATTTAACAGGTATTATAACGAAATTAAACCTTCAAGGATCGTGCTGGTTTTCCCTGCCGGTTACATGAACAGCCCTGCTTCCATGTACGGACATACCTTTCTGCTCATTGACTCGGAGGAGAGCGGCAGGCTCCAGTCCAAAACCGCGAACTACGCTGCCATAACCGATGATACCTTCGGTCCGGTATTTGCATTCAAGGGACTCTTCGGCTTCTACCTCGGATACTTTTCGTTCCTCCCTTACTACAAAAAGATACAGGACTACAGCGACAGCGAGATGAGGGACATGTGGGAGTACGAGCTTGACCTTACCCCTTCTGAAATAAAAAAAGTTCTGCGCCATGTTATGGAGATGGAGAAGATCTGGTCTGAATACTACTTTCTTGATGAAAACTGTTCATTCAACCTGCTCTACCTTGTAGAGGCTGCCAGGCCAGGTACAAAGCTTACCGATTCATTCACAATCGGCGTTGAGCCGGTCGATACAATCCGCGTAATAAAAGAAAACAACCTGGTGCTCAGGCGCGTCTACAGGCCGTCGCTCTACACGAAGATCAATTATCTCAGGTCAAAGCTCAGCGGAGAGGAGGAGGAATTTGTTCTCTCCGTGTGCGGTGGTGAAGCTGATATCGCAGAGATAACGAAGCTGAACATAACTGACGAAAAGAAAACTGTTATCTGCGACCTGTGCGTTGATTACCTTAAATTCATGGCTCTTAAAGGCAAAGCGGGGGAGGAGGATTACAAACAGAGGTTCATGGCAATTCTTGAATACAGGAGCACCCTTCCTCAGGCCGACAATTACAAAGACCTTCCTGAGCCTGCACCGCCCGAGGAATCGCACGGCTCAAGGAGGATTGCATTTTTAAGCGGTTACAGTGACGGGGGTTGGTTTTCGGGCATTTCGTACAGGCAGACATGCCATGAGCTCATGGATCCCGATGAGGGATACAACTCCGGCTCGCAGATAGTTTTCGGCAGCATTGAGGCCAGGTTCTGGTACGAGACAAAAAAGTTCACCCTGGAGAGGTTTGATGTAATAAACCTTCTGTCGCTGCCAGACTCAGATTCGTTTTTTTTCAGTCCATGTTACGGGTTAAGGACCGGTCTTGTGAGGAATTCATGGAACGGCAGGTATGTCCAGTCGTACAATATCAGGGGTATGACCGGGCTTGCTGCCCGTCCGGTTTCATGGGTCCAGATCTATCTCCTTGCCGGGGCAGATACATACTTTGCAGGAGTATATGATAACAACACAGACCTGCTCCCCGGATGCGAGGGGGGGATGATAACTGCTGCGGGTCCCTGGAAGAACCACATGTATGCAGGTGCATTCAGGGCATTTACAGGCATGGAACACACCCTGTTTACTGCGACAGCCAGTGAAAGGGTAACTATAAACCGTTCATGCGCCATCATGGTTGAAATAAAATGGGCCAATGATTCAGGCCAATCCTCCATAAACACGTCACTCTCGGCCTGTTTCTATTTCTGATACTCAGCCTATTTTTAAAACATGCAAACTTTTACTTGAATTTTATACAGCAGATATGATAAATTAAAAATTAATATCCTTCATGAACAGGTTGTGAAAAATGATCAGGAAAAAACAGACGCCGGATGAGATACCGGCAAACGAATCGCAGGGTGACGAATCAATTCCCCGCAAATTTTCATGGCGTGAAAAAAGACGCCTTAAAAAAGAGATGCGGAAGATGAGGCCCCTCTGGAAGAGAATCATAATCCAGGTGTTAAAAACACTTTTTATCAGGATACCGCTTACAATTATCGCGGTCGTGGCCCTGGCCCTGTTTATCCTGAATTTCTACCTGACCCCGGGGCGCGTTCAGAGCCTGGCCATATCCTCCTTCGCCGGGGCATCGTACGGTTCCCTGAGCCTTGAGGTTGAAAAATTCAACGTATACCACGGATTTGTCATCAACAACATAGTGGTGCGAAGCGGTGAGGACTTCGGCAACGAGAAGGTCTTTGAGATGGAGAGGCTGGTGCTCGATTACAGTTTCTTCCCCATCTTTACAGGGAGCGTCAGGTTTCCCGAGATTGGTCTGTACAAACCGCGTGTATATCTCACAGAAAAAAAAGGTGTGTGGAACGTCGCCGCGCTCATGAAGCCCTCTGAGAAAAAACCTGAAGAGCCTGAACCTGAAGAGAAGGAGAAGGAGCCCGAGGGTGAACCTTCAAAGGAGATCAGTCTCCCCATATCTGTCGATTTTCTCCTGAAGTTTGTTCTCGATGATCTGCGCGTATACGTCAAGGGCGCGGATTTTTCAGCAGACCTCCAGGGGCTTACATTCAATGCAAATATTGAGGTGCCGCCGTTTAAAAAGATTCCCAAGTCCGTTGAAGCGGTGCGCATAATAAAGACCATGATGTTCGAGCTTAATCCCATGAAGATCATGGACGTGAACTTCTACTCAAACGGCGCCGCAACCGCGCCTGAACTTGTACTGAACTGGAAATTCATCTTCAACAACGGAGACAAGCCTGAATTCAACTCGAAGCTTGAATTTGGTGCGAAGAAAATGCCCCTGCGCCTGCAGAAAAAGGTCTTCTCTCCGCTTGATTTCATGATTTCATACGATATATTCCTCAACCCCATTGATGACTCAGTGAAGATTTCGGACTTCACTGTAAATTTCAAGGGTAGCAACTGGCTGAAGCTTGGCGGCACTGTCGATAACGTGACAAAAAAACAGGCGCTCAAGATCGACATGAAAGAGAGCCGCATCCCGCTGAAGGACATCTACCCCTATTACGTTCTCATGACCGGCGACAGGGCAACGAAGTTCAGCGGCGAGATTTCACTCTATCCGCTGACGGTGCGCGGTACGGTGGAAAACCCCAGTGTCAAGGGGGGCATCGCTCTCAAGGGGATGTACTTCAAGATCCCCGGAACAGAGGCCAGCATCCCGTCACTGCTGCTTGATTATTACGCCTACGGCCCCATGTCACACATGGAGCTTGGGCTTGGCATAAAGATCCCGCACCTGGCATACGTTATTGACGGGAGCAAGTCCGGAGGTAACGGCCTGAAGTTCAACGCGTCGATTTCCGCGCTCAACAGCTTCAAGGAGTTCAGGCTCAACAGCATAACCCTGGACTTCTACGACCCGGCTTCGGGCAGGAGCGCGGTGCAGCTTGCGGTTGACGGCGATGTGAACCTCGATGCTTCAATGGCTGGATGGATAAGGATAAGCAAGCTGCGGCTGTACACTGCTCCACTTGCAGACATGGTTCCCGGAAGGTTCCAGAAACAGGTCGCGGGGATACCACTGAAGAAACCGGTCAACCTGAGCCTCTACACAAAGTTTTACCTGGGCGAGGATGTGACCACCGCGGGCCTGGACCTCTTCGCGTCGATCCCGGACTACGGTGTTGAAGACCTGAGACTTTCGGCATCTGTGAAGCAGGACAACAGGAAGAAGAGGGTCACGCTCGATTACCTGACGCTTGGGAGCAAGGCCATGAACCTGCTGCTTACAGTGAAGGGAACGGTTGACCTGAAGAAGGCGCCCATGTCCGATTCCGACATTAAAATTGCCCTTGAGCTTAACAATAAGGCCATGAAGAACGTATTCGGCCCATGGGCCACTGCCGGTCTCATAAGGCTCTACGTGACCATGGAAGGCGACCTTGAGACCGGCGTTGCAAAGGGCAACCTGGTGTTCAAGGACTTCAGCCTTAAAAATGACGAGATGAAGCTGGCACTTAACGAGATGAACATGGACTTCCCCTTTGAGTACGAACTGGCCGCGAGGAAATCGACCAAATCATATCTCACCATAACACAGGATGAGGTCATCGAGAGCGAACACTTCAAGGAGCAGCCGAACTTTACGATTAAATCGTTGAAGTTTAAACACCCTGCAAGGGAGAGGCAGATAGAGCTCATGAAGGATTTCTCTGCCCTCATGTACTTCAGGGACAACGTGTTCCAGATTGCGGACCTGAAGGCCTCGATATTTGACGGATCTCTGTACGGCAGGTCGATCATGTTCAACCTGGCTGACTTCAATACACGCAATATGGAGTTCAACCTTATCCTCGACATGACCAATGTGAACATCGGCCGCATGGATGAGCCCAATACCAGCAAGGTGATCCCCAAGGACGCGGAGCTTTCACTCAGCGCGAACTTTTCAGGAAAGGGCCTGGACATAAACAAAGAGCTTACGGTTTCAGGTTACATCAACATATACGAGATAGGCAACGAGTTCGCCAACAGGCTCATGAAGGGGCTCAGCCAGGAGAAGGGAAAGTCAAAGCTCGGCGGGCCAGTGCAGTTTGTTGTGGACAACTCAATGACTGTCGAGAAGTTCGATTTCAAACTCGACAAAGGCCTTGCTTATCCGACTGTCAAGCTCAAGGACAGGTTCGTCGGCAAGTTTGTATCAATACTTGATGAAGAGATAAAATTCGACAGGATACCTGTCCAGGAATATTTAAGAAAGGTTACGGAGGACTGATACCATGAAATACGCATTTGTTATTCTTGTACCGTTAGCGGTAATTACCTGGTCGCTTTCAGGATGCAAATCATCGCCGCACTGCTGCCTCATCGCGCCTCCTGCGCTGAACCTGACCTCTGAGAAGACCGGGGTCGAACGCCAGATCATCGGCGATTACATGGAGCTTGAGAAGGATGCATGGACCGTTTCATCGGTGAAGTCATCGTATGGCACCGGCAAGACCCAGTCCGGGGTGACAGGGGACGAGGAGCTGCAGAAGGCAGAGAGCCTCAGGGCCTTCCACGCCGAGAAGCTTGCGGCCTACAAGACCGAAGGCGCAGCTGGTGAAGGGAATGACGGTTATGTGTCATATATAAAGAACGACAAGTACGAGGCAGACCCGGCTCAGAAGAAGATACTGCTCGCTGTCCTGGACGAGGAGAACGGCGCGAGAAAACTTATTTTCACGCGGTCGCTTTTTGCCATAAGCGGAAAGAATCCCTCGAAGGATGAGGTTGCGGCTTTCGGCAGGATGTTTGCCGACGAGCAGAGGGTCCAGGCCGCGCAGGGCGAGTGGGTCC
>CAYTSF010000105.1:0-11088 GCA_964440335.1 uncultured Leptospirales bacterium | reverse complement strand
CCATACGCGAAACAAAGAAGCTTACCGACAAACCGTTTATGGTGGGCATAACCATCCTTCCGTCCTTCCACATTACCATGGATGACCACAGGAAAAATCTTGAGGTCTGCGCAGAAGAGAAGGTCGGCGGGATCGAGGTTTCAGGAACACCTCTTGACAAGGTGGGCGCACAGTACATGGATATGCTGCGCAAAGCCGGAGTGAAGATGTTTCACAAGGTTGGTTCAGTAAAACACGCCATTCATGCAGAGGAGGCGGGATACGACGGAGTTTACGCAGCAGGCATAGAGGAGGGGGGCCACCCGCTTAATGACGATGTTACGACGATGATACTCACCCCCAAGATGGCTGACACGGTGAAGATACCGGTTGTTACTGTCGGTGGAATCGCTGACGGCAAATCCATGGCCGCTGCCCTTGCACTGGGTGCAGAGGGAGTCATGATGGCAACGAGGTTCATGGCCACGCATGAGTGCCAGGTGCATGAAAACATCAAGAAGGAGATCATCAAGCGCCAGGAGAACGACACAACACTCATATGCAAGTCGATAAACCTCCAGGGACGCGCCATAAAGAACAAGATTGTAGGCGAGATACTCGAAGCTGAGAAGAAGGGCGCGAACATCATGGAACTGGCCCCGCTCATCACCGGAGAAAGGTGCCGCACAGCGTGGGAGACAGGTGACGTGGATGTTGCTCCAATGATGATGGGGCAGTCCCTTGGCCGCATAAACGATATCAAGTCATGCAAAGAAGTTATTGAAGAGATGGTGGCGCAGGCTAAGGCCGAGATAGAAAGGGTCCGCGGCCTGTTTTAAAAAATGTAGCCCCCTTCCCCCGGTAATGATGATGGAGATTGGCATACTTTTATAAAAGTAACTTTTGACCCCACCGGGGGGTAGGGGGAAATTACCGGACAATACAGAGATAAACAGGAGCAGTTATGAATAATCCCCTGATAGACACAAGAGACATACGCTACGTGCTGTATGAAATACTCAACGTGGATTCCCTTGCGCAGTATGAAAAATATTCACAGTTTGACCATGACACCTTCGAGGCCACGCTGGACCTTATTGAAAGCATCTCTGTAAAGGAATGCTATCCCTTTTTTGCGGCATGCGACCGCGATGGCTGCTCCTATGACGGCTCCACCGGTTCAGTGAGTATTCCGGAAGGGATGAAGAAGGGGCTCGATGCGTATTACGGCGCGGGTTTTATCGGCATGAACGAGTCCCCTGAGATCGGCGGCATGGGGCTTCCGCAGGCAATTGGCGCTGCGGCACTTGAGTTTATCAGCGCCGCGAACCAGCCCCTTCTCATGTACGGGGCCCTTGCCCACGGCTCCATGAAACTCATTGCGAAGTTCGGGGCCGATGAGCTTAAACAGAAGTTTGTGCCAAAAATGATGAAGGGGGAGTGGGGCGGTACCATGTGCCTTACCGAGCCGCAGGCCGGGTCCGACGTGGGGCGCATGACCGCAAAAGCAGTGAAACAAACTGACGGCACATACCTTATAACAGGCCAGAAGATATTCATATCCGCCGGTGAGAACGATTATTATTCCAATATAGTCCATCCTGTACTGGCCCGCATAGAGGGTGATCCTGAAGGTACAAAGGGGATATCGATATTTATTGTGCCAAAATTTCTTCCCGATGAAAATGGCAATCCCGGAACACGCAATGACCTGAAGTGTACAGGCATAGAACATAAGATGGGCATTAAGGCATGCGTAACCTGCACTATGAGTTTCGGCGATGACGGTAACTGCGTGGGCTACCTGCTGGGCAATGAACGGGAAGGGATGAAGATAATGTTCAACATGATGAACGACTTCCGCATGGGCACAGCGTCCCAGGCCCAGGGTGTATCATCGGCGGCATACCTCCATGCGGCGTCATACGCAAAAGGCAGGCTTCAGGGTACGGCCATAAAGGACATGAACAATCCCTCGGCGCCCATGGTGCCCATAGTCGAACACCCGGACGTTGCAAGGATGCTCCTCTGGATGAAGTCCTATGTGGACGCCCAGCGAATGCTGGTCTACAGCATGTACTACAACATGGACCTGGCAAAGGTGCTGTCCGGTGAAGAACAGAAAGAGGCTTCCGCACTGGTTGATTTCCTTGTGCCCATATGCAAGGCCGGTTGCAGCGACCGTAACGTGCTGGTCACTTCAGAGGCTATGCAGGTTTTTGGCGGTTACGGCTTCTGCAGTGATTATCCCATAGAACAGATGATGAGGAACTCGAAGATTTTATGCATCTTTGAAGGGGCAAACGGCATTCAGGGGATAGATCTTGTTATGCGGAAACTCCTGATGAATCCGGGGCAGTTCAGCTATAATGTTTTTAAAAAACGGATACTGGCTTCTGTTGCTGATGCAAGGAAAGCGGGTGTTGATGAAAAGTACATATCGCCGGTTGAACGGGGCGTTGCGCGGATCGACGAGTACGTTGAAAGGATGAAAGCCTGGACCGGGAAGTTCATGTTCGGGCAGATCCTTTCCGGAGCGACCCGGTTCAGGAAGGCGATTTACATGCTTGCAATTGCATGGATGCATGTCTGGAGCCTGTCAGTCGCATTCCCGGGGATGAAAAAGCTTACCGGTGAACTCACGGGGTCTGACCTGAAAAATTTCCTGGCAGAGAACAGCGAGGCCGCATTTTATCACAGCAGGGTGCTGACCTCAAGGTTCTTTATGATAGAGGAATTCCCTCAATTCTTCGGTATGATGGATACACTCTTCTGTGATGAATGGACTGTTCTTGAAGCAGGGGATGAGGCATTCCCCGGAACCATCGAATTATAAACCGGAATTGGATGGGGAAATAAAATTGTTTCCTCCCCATCCATCCCGATACATTACCCGTGAAATAGTTCTATCCGAATATCCTTGATACAAGCCTGTAAAAATATATGCGTATGTAGTCCGGTCTTGTATCCCCGCCTGTTATTTTTTAAAGAAATTGTAGTGCTTCAATTTATCGCCGGATATCTTTTTAAGTATATCGCTGTTCTTTCCCTTCAGGCGTGCGGCAAGAGCGGCGTAAAGAATATGCTCTGTTATCTCGTTTTTCTGATACTCCGGAATTTTTTTCATGGTATTTTTATGCATAAAACTTATCCCTGCCTGTACAGGTATGTGTCATATATCCTAAACTGTTCATACGGGCAGGGATAAATGGCCGCTTCACCGCTTATGTCAATAAAAATGTCCGGGCTTTTTGTGAGATCAGGAAGCAGTTTAGAAACAACCTTAATTTTTTATTTACAAAAGTAAGCCGTTAAAAAGAATGGGCACCGATCTCCGGATGTACCTTTATGATTCATCCCGGCATCATCAACTAACCGGACCAGAACTGACATGAAAAACGAAATATCTCGAAGACGCACCTTCGCCATAATATCCCACCCCGACGCAGGCAAAACAACCCTGACCGAAAAGCTCCTGCTCTACGGCGGCGCGATAGAACTTGCAGGTTCTGTAACAGCAAAGAAAAAGCAGAGGGATACCTCATCGGACTGGATGGAGCTTGAGAAGAAACGCGGAATATCGATTTCATCCACGCTGCTGCAATTTGACTACAACGGGTTCAGGATGAACCTGCTCGACACCCCCGGCCACAAGGACTTCTCCGAGGATACGTACCGCGTGCTCACGGCAGTTGACGGCGTTATCATGGTAATTGACGCGGGTAAAGGGATTGAGAGCCAGACGCAGAAGCTTTTCGAAATATGCCGCAAACGCGAGATTCCCATATTCACATTCATGAACAAGCTCGACAGGCCCGCTCTCCCGCCCCTTGAACTCATAGACCAGCTTGAGAAGGTGCTGGGCATACACGCCTTCCCTGTAAACTGGCCCCTTGAGAACGGCCCTCTGTTCAAAGGAATATTTGACAGGCTCACAAGCCAGGTCTACCTTTTTGAGAGGACTCCAGGTGGCGCATACAGGGCCGCGGTCTCAACACACGGAATCAAGGACCCGGCTGTTAAGAACATAATAAGCGAATCATCATACGCAGAAATTACTGAAGAGATCGAGATGCTGGAGTTTGCCCATGCAGGTCTTGACAGGGACGAAATACTGGCGGGCAGGACAAGCCCCGTATTCTTCGGAAGCGCGGCGAACAACTTCGGCGTTGAACTTCTTCTGAAGGGCTTCCTGGACTTTTCATGCGGGCCTCTGCCCAGGAGGAGCAGCAAGGGTGAGATGCCGCTGGACAGCGATAAATTCTCCGGTTTCATATTCAAGGTGCAGACCAATATGAATCCTGGGCACAGGGACCGCATGGTATTCGCGCGGGTCTGTTCGGGCCGCTTCGAGAGGGACAGCAAGGTGTTTCACATGCCCCACGGAAAGGAGATCCGCATATCCAACTCCCACAGCGTGTTCGGCAGGGAGAGGGAGGTCATGGACGAGGCATACGCCGGGGACATCCTGGGGTTTGTCACCAACACCGAGTTCAGGGTCGGAGACACGATCACATCCGACCCGTCAATAGTCTATAACGAGATACCGCGCTTTGCGCCCGAATGTTTCGCCTACCTGCACAACGTGACCGCCTCTGCTTACAAGTCTTTCCGCAAAGGCATTGACCATCTGCTGGCCGAGGACATCGTGCAGACCTTTCAGCTCGATGGACGTTTCTCGGCAGTGCCCCTGCTCGGTGCTGTGGGCACCCTTCAGTTCGAGGTTTTACAGTACAGGCTCAGGGACGAGTACGGCGCTGAATCGAGACTGGAGATGATGCCCTGGAGCGCACTCAGGTGGATAGAGACATCACTGGATGACGCGGCATTGAAGGACGCCCTGCCGTATAACGCGGTGCTTGGAAGGGACAGCCGGGAGAGACAGGTCGTGCTGTTCCAGAATGCCTGGTCTGTGAGCGGGTTCATGGAGAGGAATCCCTCGATTAAGGTACTCGATTCACCGGGGGAATAACCCGGTTCACTTATTCAATATGCAATACTCCGGGCCTGCCGGCGCTGTCATAACCGATTTTACAGCAGCCCGGCCTTATTCCTGCAAGCCGTTCATCAGAGGAGCGGAGGGAATTAAAGTCTGCTGTTTCAAGAAATTCGCGGAGCAGTTCAAGGCTGGCTGCTGCAATTTTTATGACAGATTCATCATCGGTTGAAATCAGAAGTTCGGTAATCCTGCGCAACTCCCTCTTCGCCTCAGTCTCAATGCAGTGCCCCTTCATGTAAAGTGTGACAGTGTGTTCATCCATTGAATGTATCTTTCTCTCCAGTCCGCAAACTCAGCTCATCTGCGGGCGCGGGTAAGGCCGGAGCCCGCAGCAGTAAATTTTTTCTGTGAATCGATCAGCCTGAACCGTAGCCTTCAGCTGATATCAGCTGCGACCAGTTCTTTTATGACATCAATGTCGTAGAGCGCCCTGCACACCATGCACCCCCTGTACGCAACCGATACCTTCGATTTACCCGCGAGGAGACTGTCAAGGCGCTCGCCGGTTTCATGTGAGAGGAGCACCCTGTGTTCATTAACAGCGGTGAGCAGGCCATCGGTGCGTATGCGGTTAAGGAATGGTGCGCGCTCCAGGAACCTTTCAATTGTATCGGCCTTCATCCCGCCGATGCCGCAGAGGTCATACCTGCTGTCCTCCTTGAAGGGCAGGCAGAAATGCCACTTCCCGTCTATGAAGGGACTGGCACCGCAGTGTGCATGGAGCGAAAGCCTGTCCATGATTACTGAGTTGTCCATGGAGTCGAATTCGTCGGATGAAACCTTCAGCTTGCCCATGACATCTTTTTTGAAGTATGGAAGGAATGATCCCACACTGCTCTTGTCATTTCCACTCAACGAAAGCGCAGGGCATTCGTCGCTCATGTCAATTGCATCTCCCATGGGTGCCAGGGGCGTTACCCTCTGGAACACGCCGGGGTAGATCTTTTTAATGCGCTGGTCGATGTCGTCCTCAACCGGGAGGGTCACAAGCACTACCGGCATGAACTTCATGCCTGGCTCTTTGCTCAGCGAGAGAAGGTTGTCCAGTGCAACGCAGCCCGATTCTGTGAGGTTCTCCTGGTACCCGGCTATGCTTATGCCCACTACCATGCGGCGGTCAATCTGCGCCGAGAGGCGGGTGAAAAAGTCGCGGGCATAGTTCATGTCTTCAAAGAGTTTGCCGTTCGTGGGCATGGTAATGGTCTCGATGAGTTTCAGGTTAAAGAGGGATGCAAGAACGTCCACTGTGTCCCGGCCGTTGCTCCTCCAGATTGTGGGCTCACCGCCGGTTACGAACTGGAACTTGATCTCATGAACTGCTGCAAGTACGCGCAGATCATCAAGGTACATGTCGAAGGTGCCGGACTGGATTTTAAGTGAGTCTGCGTTGGCAGAGCGCAGGCACGCCCTGCATTGTTTGTTGCATGCAGCTGTCATCTGTATGGCAGGATAAAGTTCTTTGATAGCATTTTCTGTTTTCATGTTTTCCTCTGTTTATGTCTATATCTATATTTTAAATTCAAATATCTTTCCGGCCGAAGCATTTATGAAACGCCCGCCGAACCTTTGTGCAAATGCGCATGTAACCCTGAAACCCGTAAAGTGCGGGGCACCAATCACCCTTACATGTTGTATCATCCCCCTCAAAAAAAGGGGAGGCCATGTTCAGCAACCGGTGACAATGTCACATGGACACTGTTTTCGCAGATGACAGTTATTCTTTTTATCAGGTTTCTTCGCCCGAACCGGGCATTAACCGGCTTTTTCAGTTTACATTTAGGAGCACGGTTTTGCGGAAATTGCAAATGAAAAATATTTTTTTAACAATAAAAGAAGCCCTGCCGCGCTGGAGGTTCTGGCAGCAGGCACATGCCCGGCGAATACCTTGACAAAGAGGGCAGATGGGATTTATACTGCCCAGGTGAATAACGGTCACAGATTACAAAGCGCAGGTGAAGAACGTGAAGATAGAATATACAGCAATCGGAATAATCCATACGCCCTTTAAAACCGTGGAGGACATGCCCATACAACCCTCTGCGGCAAAGGATGTTGCGGGCACTGTGGAGATATTTCCTGAATACGCAGATGGCCTTGCTGACCTGGACGGATTCTCGCACATATATATTCTCTTTCACCTGCACATGATAAGCTCGTACAGGCTGAAGGTGGTGCCGTTTCTTGATACGGTTGAACGTGGTATCTTTGCCACAAGATCCCCTGCCAGGCCCAATCCTGTGGGCCTCTCTGTATCAGAGCTTGTTTCTGTAAAAGGGAACATCCTTGAGATCCGCGGCGTGGACATGCTCGACGGCTCGCCTGTAATTGACATCAAGCCCTATGTCCCGGATTTCGAAGACTGCGTTAACATCCGCCGGGGATGGTTCGAAGGGAAGACGGCCAATGCTGCGAAGACCAGGTCTGACGGAAGGTTCAGGTAGGCTGAACCTTCACCGGAGAAGTTAAGGTTTCACAGCCTTCAGGGATTCGGCAAACCTTCTGCCGTTCTCAACGTAATGCTTTGCTGCTGCGGCAATGAGTTTTATATCGATCTCGGTCGCCTCACGCACGATCTTTCCGGGTGAACCCATTACGACAGAACCGTCCGGGATTACGCTCTTTGCTTTTATGAGGGCGTTGGCACCAATGATGCAGTTCCTGCCGATTACAGCCTCGTCAAGGATCACCGAGTTTATGCCTACCAGGGTGTTGTCGCCGATAGTACAACCGTGAAGCATTGCCAGGTGCCCTACAGTGACTCCCTTACCTATGACTAGCCTGTTCCATGCCTCAGCATGGAGCACGCATCCATCCTGCACATTGCTCTCATCCCCTATTACGATCTGCCCGCTGTCTGCCCGTATAACAGCGTTAAACCATACGCTGGCACCATCACCTATCTCAACATCACCCATGACATGGGCGCTCTCTGCAATGTAAAAGTCAGCACTATTAAACCTGACCTTTTTATCTCCAAGATTATAAATCATACATACCCCCGGTAATGACAGGCTCTGAACATGAAACATAGCAAAAAGTTTATGCAGGATTAAAAATTAGTCAACAAGTATATCTGGATTCAGGGTAATGAATTCTGAATGTAAAATGGTTCCGGTGGTATAATATGCTTGACAAAAGCAGCATGAAGTGAACTAAGAGGAGTTGCGTGGTACGGAAAAACGCTAAAAAAAATAAATTATTACGCCGATATTGTGTCCAGGGGGCACAATGGATATGAAGCATGAAGATACATGTACCAGCTCAGCCGGATCGCCTGATCCTGCAAAATGCTACAGGGGTAACGTCATGATAAAAGTGAGAGTCGAAGAATCAGGCAACATAACGATTATGCATCTGGATGGTAACCTTTTTCTCGAGAGCCTGCTGCATGTAACGGAGATGTGGGAGGGCATGTTAGCCAAAAAGCCCGGCGTAATAGCGATAAATTGCGCCAACCTTCGCTCCATAGACTCAACCGCCATAGGGACCCTTGTAAAGTTCTTCAACGAAGCAATGAAAAAGAACATAGAACTCATCTTTTACGACCTGAATCCTTCAATACGAAAACTTTTCTATACCATACACCTTGAGAAGTTCTTCTCTGTCATGTCGTCAAAAAGGTTCCAGAACGATTACCTGGACAGGATCTGCCAGCACGCAAACTGACCTGCGAATTGTTGTTGCCCTTTGCCGTCTCTTCTTTTAAATGGAGCAGGCATGCCATGAACAAAACTGATATCTTATATGAAATCTATCATAAGGCCGGTAAAAGCGGTTTTATTACAATGTACGAGCTTGAACTGACAACAGGACTCGGCGCCACTGCAATGAGGTCAATGCTCGAAGACCTTAAGGCCGGACTGATGATTTATGAACACCCCGAGGGTTTCCAGGTATCTGATGAAGGCATGAACTACTGCAAAACAAAATGGATATGAGGTGAACCATGCCGGTATTATGGCTGTCAAAAGAGAAATGTGAGAATATGCTTCCGTTCCAGGCCTATGGAAGACTTGCCACTGTAGGTCCGGACAACGTCCCATATATTACGCCGGTCAATTACGTTTACGAAGATGGCTCGATTATGATACACACAAAGTTTTCGGGCAGGAAGCTGGAGAATATACGGCACAACAGCAATGTCTGCTTCGAGATAAGCGCAAAGGGGAACCTCTATATTTCAGATAAGGCCTGCGGCTTCAGCATGAGGTACTGGTCAATACTTGTTACCGGCAAAGCCGAGGAGGTGACTGACCTTGCGGTTAGGCGCATCGCCATAGATTCGCTAATGGAAAAGTACGGCCGCGGATTTGAGTTCACCCCTGCAACTGATGAGGACTTACAGAAGGTTAATGTTATACGCATCAACATAGAAAACATATCCGGTAAGATGGGAGTAGACCCCGAGGAGTAATGATAAAGGGTGAGGCGCCGGTAATATTTTTGTAACCTTCACTCCATGCATGCCTCATAAAATTATCAGGTGAGAAAATGGGAAGCGAAAATATACATGAAGATGCGCTGGAGCTTCTTGCAGGAATACCCTTTGAACCTGAAAGCAGCGAGGAGTGGCGAAAGGTTCGTTATTCCTGTTCAGGCTCCGGTCGCATTGAAAAGAAGTTTGACCTTATACTCTGGAACATTAATCCTGCCGGTAATGACGGCAGGTAAACATATAGCGGGACAGCCGCTTCTTTGTCACACAACTGACGAATGTAAGCGGCCGTTCCTTTTAAAGACATCGATATTTCTTCCGAAAATTTTATTGAATATCTTTTTATCAACCGCGTCATCAACAGTTCCGCTGTAAAAGCATGTGCCACCGTCAAGCACGAAGATATTCTTAAACTGCTGCGAAATCTCCTCCACGTGGTGAGTCACATAAACAGCGGTTATGTTTTTAGTGGAGGATATGGAACTGATTGAGTCCAGCAGTTCTTCGCGCGCTGCGATGTCAAGGCCCGCGGCAGGTTCATCGAAGATGAGGAGTTCAGGATCATTGATGAGCGCGCGGAGCATCATAATCTTCTGCTTTTCACCATCAGAAAGATGACCCATGGTGTCCCTCTCCCGGCCGCCAAGACCCACAGTGGAAATGAGGTGTGCTGCGCGTTCAACGTCGGGATGTGAGGGTCTGCGGTAAAGGCCGATGGAGGCGTATAGTCCGCCGAGAACTGAGTCCAGCAGTGTTTCGTTCAGTGTGAATTTTTCTTTAAGCGCCGAGCTTATGTAGCCGATACGTTTCCGTGTATCACGGATGTCGTGTCCCCTGTAGTCGCTGCCGAACCTGTAGACTTCACCCTCTGAGGGAAAGATGTAGCCCGTAATGATCTCAAGAAGTTTTGTTTTACCCGAGCCGTTCCTGCCGAAGAGGATCCAGTCCTCCCCCTGCCTGATGTGCCAGTTGATGCCCGATAGGATTCTGCGCTTTGCGCCGTAAATATCCAGTGATACATTCTCAAGTCTGATCATTGCATACTCCACCTGTGACAGGTTAAAGGAAGAGTGCCGGCAGTTCAAGAACAATTAAAATTTATTCGACGCAAAATGTGGTGCCGGGGCAGATGCATCAGCCAGGAGAAAATTCAGGAACCGCATTTGCAGCGGGGGGCCGCGATGCATGTTTAATACAGGCCAAAGGTACCCTTTATCAATCCCGGAACAATAACGGAACGGTTGTGCAGGAAATGTTCATGATACCCTGCGGCAGATTGCGCACTGACATAGTTCTGCTGCTTCATGTAGATAGAGACAAAGAGATTGAACACGCTGAGAGTTGCCTTCATGTTGAAGCGTTCTTTCCGGGCCGGGGTGAGTGAGCGCCATGCTTTTGATGCCTCTGCGAATTTATGTATGCTGGACTCCTGCAGTTCAGTGTGTGGATTTGCGGGTATGCAATACCTGCGCATGTACTGTCTGCCGTACCTGCGGAAGAATACTTGAGTGCCGATTCTACCGCTGATAGATCGATACATCCCATCAGGCTGGACATCTGCCATAATGGTCCCCCGCAATGTGTAATATATGTATAACGTCTGAAAATCCGTTTATGTTAAAATTTTGTAACTACACAGCTATTTAGCTCTGAAAGTTTAAGTATAGCTGGTTGC
>CAYTSF010000104.1:5369-11109 GCA_964440335.1 uncultured Leptospirales bacterium | reverse complement strand
TTAACAATTATTGTATGGGTGTTGCCTCTTGTAGGGTCTCTCTATGCATTTTTTTATTATTGTAGTATGAATCCAGAATCGGCTCCTCAACAAGCATCTGTAGCTGCTATGTCTCTGGTTTATTGCGTCATACCATATGTTTTTGCAAGAGCTATACAGGAAATTAGGAATAACAAACAGTGAGGATTATATGAAATTTAAATTTTTACAGGTGTTATTTTACTAACGGTTTTTTTACTCTCTTGTTATGACGCTACAGATGATTCTGCGGAAAAACTATCTGACAGCAGATTTAAAGAACTTTTTCATATTCCTACAATTGGGAATCCAGCGACGGCATAGAGGAAAAACACGAATACACTTCCATCGAATTTGATGGAACTGAACAAGCGTGGTATTATAACAAGTATTCCGGCTATACGACATCAGGAGGATGGTACTATTCGGGCGATTATATCGGAGATTCTTTTTCGTGGTATATTCAGTTTGAAGTTTCAGATGGAGCATATCGTCACAAATTGTGGGACAATGAATATTCAACATGGTCTTCATGGAACACATATTCATTTTCGACTGATGGGAAAATTCTCACTCTGACAAATTACTATTCTGACGGATCAAGCGGAATCGACCTGGTGCTTACAAAAGAATAATTAAGATTTAACGGGGCCTCCGGCCCCTCTTTTCTTTTTCTGTATTTCAGATGATGCTTTATTAACGAAATATTCTTTTGGCTGTTGTTCTTAGACATATAATCACTCCGATTATTGTAATAATAGCTATGCAGTATCACGGCTTATCTGTTTAGTCTCTCGTTTTATTTCTATATGTGTGATAATAACCGTTTTAATTCATAGCACCCGAACTGCAGATTCGCAGGGTGTTATCAGTCATAAGAAAGATGATATTTGATTAACATGATATACAACAAGTCTGAATTGATAAAATCCCATCTGCGTAAAACTGCTTTATCTGCGGATCATTTATCTTGACAAATTTTTTTTGCCGGGATAATAAATTGACTTGTTTCCAGACCGGCGTTTGAAGCCTTCATGAAGCCTGAAGGGGGCTTTTCAGCATGCACCCGGTAAAAAAGATTAGAAAGGAAACAAGTCAATAGTATGAATCATACGATACCTTTGCCGTTCAGTACAGGAGGACAACTTGCCGGGATTCACGCTCATAACAGGTAACAGGCTTGAGTACCTTGCACAGAGGTGCGGCCAGGACCTTTCTGCCACGCCGCTGGACCCCATGGCACAGGAGGTCATTTCCGTGCAGAGCATGGGTATGATGAAGTGGCTTTCGCTCAGGCTGGCGGAGCAGTGCGGGGTATGGGCCAACTGCAGGTTCATTTTTCCCAACAGGATGTCATCCCTCCTCCTCAATTCATTCTTTCCCGGTGCGGGGAACGAACGTTTCTTCGACCTTGACTCGATTCCCTGGAGGGTGATGCGCATACTTGCCGCGTCAACGGATAACCCCCTGTTTGCCCAGCCCGCAGGTTATATAAAGGATGACCCTTCCGGCATCAAGATATACCAGCTTTCGTCGGGCATATGCGATGTCTTTGACCAGTACATGACATTCAGGCCGCAGATGCTCATGGGCTGGGACATGGGCGATGACGCCGGGCAGTGGCAGCCCGAACTCTGGCGCATGCTTAAAAAGGACATAACAGGCAGCAGTCCGCCGCAGCTCCTGGCGGAGCTCGGCGAAATGCTCGCTGCGGGCAGATGCACCCCGGGGGCCGACCTTCCGGCGCGCCTCACCATTTTCGGAGTATCGTACCTGCCGCTCTACCACATAAACCTGCTGCACGCGGTGTCGAACTTCATCGACGTGCGCATGTATATGCTCAACCCTTCAGTGGAATACTGGGGCGACATCCTCCGCGAGAAGGAGAAGCTGCGCATCATGGCCAAGTTCCCCATTGAACCCGGCGACCCGGAGAGCGACCTTCACCTTGACAGCGGCAACCCGCTTCTGGCAGGCATGGGCAGGCCGGGCAGGGACTTCATGCGGAACATATTTTCCCTGGAGTGTGAAACCGAAGAGCATTTCTTTGAGCCCGCAGGCACTTCTCTCCTTGCCATGTTGCAGAACGATATCTTTCACATGAGGGACAGGGCGCTGGAGGGAAATAAGTTTAAGGTTGGAGAAATACTTTCAGATACATCGATCGTTATAAATTCATGCCACAGCCCCATGCGCGAGGTCGAGGTGCTCAGGGATTACATACTGGACCTCTTTGACGATAATCCCGGCCTTGACCCGCGCGACGTACTTGTCATGGCGCCTGACATCGAGTTGTATTCAGGCTGCATTGAGTCGGTCTTTTCTGGTAGGGACTGCGGTGTGGCCATTCCTTTCAGGATTGCTGACCGCAGGCTTTCGGGGACAGAGCCGTCAGTGGCAATGTTCTTCGAGCTGCTCTCGGCAGCGGAAACCAGGTTCACCGCGTCATGGGTGCTCTCGGTGCTCGACTGCGCTGATGTTATGCGTCATTTTGATTTTTCGCAGGATGACAGGGAGAGGATAACCGGGTGGATCAGCGCCTCGGGCATACGCTGGGGCACCGGCCCCGGATTCAGGGAGTCCCTGGGGCTGCCGCATGAAAAGGCGAACACCTTCAGTGCCGGGATCGAAAGGCTGCTCATGGGGCTCATGGTTAAGGGCGGCGGGATGTGCATGGATGTGCTGCCATACGGCTCCATTGAACCTGGTGATTCCATGCTCCTTGGAAGGTTCATAACCTTCGTGAAGTCCCTTGAAAAGATTCACTCCCTGGTTTCAGCAAACCATTCACTAAAGGAGTGGGGAGAAATATTTATCTTCATACTTGACTCGATGTTCTCGCATGAGGGAGATGTTCCTGAGGCCATGATGAGCATTGCGCATGTTGCGGCCATGCTTGGCAAGGTGCAGGCGGATTCAGGTTACGACGGCAATGCATGTGCCGCAGCTGTGAGGGAATTCTGCGAGCCGCGCCTTTCGTCTCCTGCGCCGGTAAGGGATTTCATCAGCGGCGAGCTCACATTCTGCCAGATGCTCCCCATGCGCAGCATCCCCTTCAGGGTGGTTTGCCTCCTGGGCATGGACGCGAAGTCCTTTCCGCGCAGGTCCAGGCCCCTGAGCTTTGATCTCATTGCTGCGAGCCCCAGGCGCGGCGACAGGTCGCAGAGAGACGAAGAGCGCTACATGTTCCTTGAAACAATAATCTCCGCCGGTGAGAAACTCTACGTAAGCTACACCGGCCAGAACATAGTGAACAATACAGAGAATGACCCTTCACCGGTCGTCAGTGAACTAATAGATTACATGGTTTCGTTCTGTAATGATGACCAGTCCGAAGCATTGAGGGGAAGCATCATAAGGCGCCAGCGACTTCAGCGCTACAGCCCGGCCTACTTTACGCCCGGCAGCGGGCTCTACAGCTATTCGTCGTCTTCAAAGAACGATGCCCTGGCAGCCATGGCCGGACTGTCGTCTGAACCTGTTTTTTTTACGGGAGGAATCCCTTCGCATGAAAAAGATGTGAGCATTACTGTGAATGAACTGGCATGGTTTTTGCGCCACCCGGCTAAGGCACTGTGTACAGGGCCCCTTGGCATATCCCTTGATATACGCGATGACAGGCCCATGGATGACGAGCCCTTTGCGGTTGAAAGCAGTGTCCGCAGCGCCATGGACATGCGGCTCATGGAGGCGATGATTTCCGGCAGTGATACTTCAGTGCTTCTCCCTGAGTTTCGCGCAGCTGGCGTGCTGCCCCACGGTTCTGCTGCGGAGGTTGCCTTTTACGAGAGGGAGGGGGGCGTGAAACGGTTCCTCTCCATGCTGCCCGGACTATTTGATTCGCCAGGTGAAATACCTGCGGCGGAGTTCAGGGTGAATGAGATGACAATAAAGGCGGGGCCCGGCATGTTGTATAATGGCGGGCAGGTCTTTGCTGTTCCAGGCAAGATGCGCAGCGTGGACCTTCTGCGTGCCTGGATCAGCCACCTTGTACGCTGCGCTGCGGGTACTGGCGTGCGGACTATTTTCTGCTGCAGCGATAAGGGGGCTATTAAGTCATTCACATGGGACGTTATTGATGATGCGGGTGATTTGCTGGGGAAGCTCGCGGGCCTCTACTTCCGCGGCATGGAATCTCCACTTCAGCTGCTGCCGCGAAGTTCCCTGGCTTATGCTGATGCATTCTACAATGCGGTAAAGGAGCCAGGGGCTGCAGCAAAGAAGGCAGTCAAGGATACCTTCCTTAACCGCAAGTATCCCGAAGCCGCTGATCCCTACATACAGAAGGTTTTCGGCGCGCAGTATTATCCGGGCAGCGATTTTGCTGATGCAACACTTGAAGTTTATGGCCCGTTATACGAAAAGAGGTCCATGTAATGAAACCAGTACATGAATTCGACGTCATAAAATCTTCCCTTGCCGGGTCAAACCTCATAGAGGCAAGCGCAGGTACAGGCAAGACATACGCCATTTCAATGATATACCTGCGGCTAATAGCAGAGAACTCGCTGCCCGTTGAATCCATACTTGTTGTAACCTTTACCAATCCCGCCACCGCCGAACTCCGCACGCGCCTGCGTTCATGCATAAAGTCCGCGCTTGAGTACATGGAGTATGGCGTGGCAAATGATCCAAACATCGCACTCATAATTGACAGGAACAGCAAAAACCCCGGACTCCGCGAGCGCCTGCATTCGGCCCTGCGGAGCTTCGACGAGGCGTCGGTGTTCACCATACATTCATTCTGCCAGCAGGTGCTCCGCGAGAACGCATTCGAAAGCGGCTCGCTCTTCCGCACAGAGATCAAGAAGGATGATGAGCGTCCCGAACTTGCAGTGAAAGATTACTGGCGCCGGAGTATCTATTCCATGACACCCCACTGCGCATCCGTAATAACATCTGAAATTGACCCGGACATGCTCTTGAAGCTTTATAAGAGAAAGCCCATGGCCCCGGAGTATTACCTCATGCCTCCTGCTGCAAATGTAACCGGGCCCGATGTTGAATCATTATACACCACGGTATGCGGACTCTACAGCGACATGTGCTCCGTGTGGCATCGCGAACATGAAGATGTGAAGAGTATTCTTTTCGCGACTGAATCCCTGAGCCAGGTGAAGTATAAGAAGGAGCGGATGCCCGGTTACCTGGATTCCCTGGAGGCATATATCATTCAGGGAGATCCGCTCATGTTTAACGAAACAGTTGCGAAGTTCACCACTTCTGCAATCGAGTCAGGTGTGAACAAGGGGAAGGAGCCGCCGGTGTCAGCATTCTTCGACGCGGTGCAGAGGCTGGCCAATGCCATGGAGAGTTACAACGAGGCGGCCGGTCGTTTCATGGTCGAGTTCAAAAGGGGGCTCTTCGAATCCGTTGACAATGCGCTGAGTACGGGAGCTGCATCGTCAGGCAGGCTCGGGTACGATGACCTCATCAAGGGTGTCTATGCTGGCCTCACTTCCGGCATGGGTGAGAAGCTTGTAGAGAGGATCAGGGAGAGGTACAGGGCCGCGCTCATAGATGAGTTCCAGGATACGGACAGCCTGCAGTTTGCCATATTCAGCACCATGTTCTCTGAAGGCACTGTGCTCTTCCTCATCGGAGATCCCAAGCAGGCCATATACAGGTTCAGGGGAGCCGACATCTTCTCGTACATTAAGGCTGCGTCCATGGTGCAGAACAGGTACACCCTTGCAAAAAACTGGAGGTCAACACCAGGCCT
>CAYTSF010000104.1:0-5269 GCA_964440335.1 uncultured Leptospirales bacterium | reverse complement strand
GTTAACATAATGACAATGCATTCATCCAAGGGCCTTGAGTTCCCCGTGGTGTTCTGCCCGTTCCTTGCTTTTCAACGAAAGGGGGGCGATGATGTGACTGTATACCATGATGCGAAGCAGGGGGGCATGCCTGCCGTATACCTTGACAAAGACCTGCCCGAAGATGTGAACACGCAGAGGCAGCAGGAGGATGAGTCCGAGACTGCCAGGCTCATATACGTTGCGCTGACGCGCGCGAAGTCTCATTGTAACGTGATGATGAAGATCACGCCGCAGTTTCACAGGACGCATCTCTTCAGGCTGCTCTTTGGTCCACATATTGCAGAAGAGAACGAGCTGAAAAAGGGGATCAGCTTTGACCAGGCAAGAGGGCTGCTCTATGAAATATGCGCGGGGTCAGATGGGAACATGGGCCTTGTGACAGGCATGCCCCTTGTCCCGGCCCGGCAGTATAATTACAGGCCGGGTGTTGCCGGGCATCTTGAGGCCAGGGAATTCAAAGGTGACATGTCGCGCAGGTGGAGGATGTACAGCTACTCGGCAATTGCGGCAGGTATGCATGATGCGCATGAAAAGGAGGATGAGGGCGGCACGCAGGTCGTGAGGGCCGCACCTGATGCACTTCCGCCTGGAACAAGGGCAGGCCTCTGCCTTCATGAAATTTTTGAAAACTCGGACTTTACATGGAGCGGCAGGGATGAGTTCAGGGATGTTGCCTCAGGCGCGCTGGCCAGGTACGGGTTCGGCGCAAAGTACATGGACTATATCCTTGACATGGTAAGCGGTGTGCTCTCAACTCCCCTTGATGAGGGCGGCCTGAAACTTTCAGTGCTCACTTCTGCACAGAGACTCAGCGAGCTTGAGTTCCACTTCCCGCTTGAATCACTGGATGGAATCAGGGACTTCTGTTCTCGCAGCGACCTCTGCTCTGATATAAACCCGGCAGGCATGGGGCCGGTGTCAGACCTGGCCGGCATGATGAAGGGCTACATAGACCTGGTCTTTTTCCATGAAGGAAGGTACTACATAGTTGACTGGAAGTCCAACATGCTCGAGCTTTCCCATGGCGACTATTCGCGCCAGTCCGTTCTTGCAGAGATGAAGAAGCACAACTACCATTTACAATATCATATATACACCGTGGCCCTCCACAGGTACCTTAAACTCAGGCTGGGCACGGAGTACAGCTACGGGAGGCATTTCGGCGGCATTTATTACCTGTTCATCAGGGGGATGACCGGGGCCGGGGAAGGAGTCTTCCACTCAAAACCTGAACCTGCGGTTATAGATGAACTTGACAGACTTTTCGGCGGCGGTGAACAGAAGTGAAACATGGAATTGAACAGTTTAATAAACTCGCGGCGTTCAGCGACATAGACCGGCACATGGCGGAGTATCTTTCGACGTTTAACAGCACGGAGTCGCCCATCTTTTACCTTGCTGTAATGCTTCTCAGCAGGTCTGTCTCCTCCGGGGATGTGTGCCTTGGACTTGACAGGATTGCGGGGCAAAGCCTGCAGCACCTTTCAGCGGATGACCCTGACAACGCAGAGATATACAGTGAAATAGTCCTTCCTCAATTAGGTGAACTCACCTCCTGCATAAATGCAAGCCGGGCATGCGGGAGTGACGGTGACAGGCTACCGCTTATCCTCTGCGGCAGCCGGCTCTACTTCAACAGGCAGCTGGCATACGAGAACGAACTCGCTGCGATGATAAAATCCATGTGCGTCGATGCCGGAGACCTTCCGGCAGAAGATGAACTGGTGAAGATCATCGCCGCTTATTTTCCTTCAACCGGAAGCGAACCTGACATGCAGGGGGTTGCGGCCGCCGTCTCACTTAAAAGGAGGCTCTCAGTAATCTCCGGCGGGCCCGGCACAGGCAAGACATCGACCGTTGTGAAGATACTTGGCGTACTAAAGGAGGCGCGCGCGCTACATGGACTTGAAACACGCGTGGCACTTGCAGCACCTACAGGCAAGGCTGCGGCAAGGCTTGCATCGGCCGCATCTACAGCAGGTGAAGGTGCTGTCCCTTCATTCACGCTCCACAGGCTCCTGGGTTACAGCGGAACTTCAGGCTTCAGGCGCAGCGCGGAAAGTCCGCTGGACTACGACGTGGTTGTGGCAGATGAATGTTCAATGGCTGACCTTCCGCTCATGCACAGTTTTATCTCGGCACTGAAGACCGGGTCACGGCTGATCCTCCTTGGCGATAAAGACCAGCTGGCCTCAGTTGAGGGGGGCGCGGTCTTCGGAGATATATGCGCAACGCAGGCCGGGGGATACAGCAGTTCCATGGCGCAGTGGTGCTCAAAGATCACGGGCGTACAGGTCGCTGCACAAAAGGATGAACCGGGCATATGGGACTCCATAACGTTTCTTTCCAAAAGCTGGCGTTTTGGTGAAACAAGCGGCATTGGCTCGCTGGCAGCTGCCGTGAGGCGCGGTGACGAAGATGAAGTAATCTCCATTCTCTCGTCCGGAAATTATCCTGACCTTTGCTGGATCAGGGACGTGGGCAGCAGCCCGATAGCTTCTGTCATAAACAGCGCAGCGTCGCAGCATGTTGCGGCAGGCATGACGGGCCATGAGGCGGTGCGCCCATTTATAAACCGCTTCTGCATACTGACTGCAACAAGGCGCGGGCAGTACGGCATGGAGAAGATGAATCTCCTTGCAGAGAGGGTGCTCTCATCGTCGGGAATAATCGATCCATCGGCCCCGTTTTATGAAGGGCGGCCTGTTATGGTAACAGGGAACGATTACAACCTGCGGCTGTTCAATGGAGATATCGGTGTTGTGTCTCACGAAAGGGGAGGCGCCAGTGTACTCTTCAGCCGGGAGGGGGAGGAGGAGCGGGCCGTGTCATGCAGCAGGCTGCCGGTCCATGAAACTGCCTTTGCCATGACTATCCACAAGAGCCAGGGATCAGAGTTCGGCCATGTACTTGTTGTGCTGCCGCAGCAGTGGAACAGGATAATGACCAGGGAACTTTTATATACTGCTTTAACCAGGGGAAGAAACATGGTTACCATTGCAGGGGACGAGGAGGTAATAAGGAAGACTGTAGTTACCGGACTCGAGAGGATGAGCGGCCTCAGGGAGAAACTTCACGGCGGAGAGTAATACTTATTTTATGTTCCTGACTATTCCTGTCCTGATTATTTCGCCGAGTATCATCCTGAAAACCATGTCATGTTCTACTGAATAGATATCGAAGAGCTTCACCAGGTTCTTAGGGTCATTGATCCTCACCAGGGCATAAAGAGATGATGTCCTCACATACCTTGAAGAGTCAGATGTTATTACACCAAGCAGTATCTCCGAAGACCTTCCCTTGCGGAAGTTCCCCAGGGAGTTGCATATCTCTGACCTGACCTTTTCATCTTTGTCGGTCAGCGATGCCTCCAGTATATCAAGGGCTTTCGCATCGTCCTTCATCTCTCCGAGGACATATGCGGCCCTTGCCCTTATCTCTGCATTGAGTTCATGCTTCAGAACATGCTCCACGCCTTCAAGTTCCCCCGACTTTTTGAAAACCGCAAGGGCGTCAAGTGCGGCACTCTTGATCCTGTCGTCCTGTTCTTTGAGCAGGAGTCTGGAGATCGGCTGTGCTGCGGCAGAGTACCTGAGTTCCGCCAGCGCCTTTATGGCTTCAAGCCTCAGGTCGCGGTCCTCCTCCTTCAGGATGTCGATAAGCATGCCCCCCGATGATGTGTCCTTAAAAAAAACAATAAGTTCAATGCCCATCCTCCTTACCTCGGGGTTCTCGTCTTTCCTGACAATATTCCGTATCTGGGGAAGGGCTTCTTTTATCTCGTTTATCCTGACGCATTTCAGGGTGAATATCCTGACTGATTTGTTTTCGTCAGAAAGCAGCGTAATCACTGTTTTCTGGAACCTCTGGTCATAGAGGTAGTTCAGGGCTTCAAGGAAGTATATCCTGTTGATGGGTTCACGGCTGCTGCCCAGCGCCAGTATAACAGGGAGTATTTTGTCATCGCCGATTTTTCCCAGTATCCGCGCCGCCATCTGCCTGACCTCGGTGCGGGGTGCTGAAAGTTTTTCAGCTATGGCCAGGGTAAAGGGATTGTTGTCTACGGTTGCCAGAAGCTCCATTATCTCGATTTCGATGGAGCTATCTTCAGTGTTATGTAAAATCTCAGTCCATACAGCAGGGTAATCGGTCAGGGGATAAATTTTCAGCGCGGATATTATCCTCCTGCGCACATCAGCGTCGTCTTCATCAAGGTATTCCTGTTTCAGGAGGTCAACGATTTCAGGTGGCCGGTTGACCCTGATAAAACTCACAGCTTCAGTGTATTCGGGTTCGTCACCGTCAACAATTGCTTCGGCTGTTTTTTCATAGAACTTTGCGTCCTGGGAGAGTAAATACACCGGGAGGAGTATGAAGAGAAAAGTTATCGCTGAAGCAAAGGTTTTTTTCATGTTCACGAAAGATCGTATACTCCATGCAGGTAAAATATGGCCATGGATTTGGTCACGTTCTTGTCCAGGTAGTTCTTTTTGCCCAGGGAGTACTGGTACACAATCATCATGACAGAACCGACAAGCATGGACGCAGCAATAAACGGGTCTATCTCTTTCTTGAAAATGTGGTATTCGCGAAGTGTTTCAATCTCTTTGGTTATTATCTCAACAAGGTGTTTCAGGAATTCGGCTACCTTTTCTGATACTTCATCGTCAACTCCGGCTATGTCCCTGTACAGAAGTTTGATCACTATGGGTTCGTTTGAAATAACAGTCAGGCAGGAGGAGATGCGTTCATCAATGAATTTTATAATCGTATCAGTGTCAGGCTTTGATTTGAGGTAATCTTTGAGGTCGTCAGGATCGAGTATATCTTCACAGCTTTCCGCAACAGAATCAAGTATTGCGTAGAGGATCTCTTTTTTATTGCTGAAGTACTGGTAAACGGTTCCGCGGGCAATGTCGAGGTTTTCACAAACCTGGCCTATGTGGGTACTCTGGAATCCCCGGGTAATGAACATATCTTTAGCTGTATCGATAATCTGCTGTTTACGTTTTTCACCTTTAGGCGGCATGGACTTAACCTCATAAATTGTAAAGAGTTGCAGTGCAGGTGGATCAACCTGTTACAGGTTAAATTTTTCTTCCGGCGCTGTTTTTTCTTCCGTTTAATCTTATGATTTCATCTGTAATGGGGATGAGAGCTTCTTTGAGTTCTTCAACCATTTTATCAGCTTTTTCCTGCAGTTCCTTGCTCATATAAATCTCTTCAG
>CAYTSF010000103.1:0-11261 GCA_964440335.1 uncultured Leptospirales bacterium | reverse complement strand
TTCCGTACCTGGGATTATTGCTGGTGGGGTACCATTCCCTGCCGAAGATAAAGTCACCTATACTGATCTCCCTGAAGAGCGGGAGCCCCTCTTTTAAAAGAAAGATCATTATGGTAAGCAGCACGATAAGGGATGAAAAGCCGATGATGTAAAAAAATTTTTCTACAATCATATCAATGATAATGCTGCTGTGTCTGTCTGTTTTTGTTGCCTGACGGATATTGCTTTCATTGTTTTTTTTCATATTCTGTTTCCGTGAAACACTGCCCCATATAATAAACATCATGTGCCGTGTCTTCTCATAATATAATATGCTGAATTTTAAAGAAATTATAAAGAAAATATGAATAATGTATTTAAAACTTTTCAGCATCGGGCTGCTAATCCGGTTTTGAGGCCGTAAATCACGAGTCCCGGTGTGTTGTATGTCTGGTCAAAGGGACCTTTGGACTGCCCGCCGAACTGGTATGCTGAATTCATCCCGCTGATGAGCAAGAGCCTTTCAATTAAACCAGGAATGCCTGCCGGTGAATATTTACATTTAATCAACAATTACTTTATTAAAAACATAACTTTCAGGAACTATCCTGCCCCCGGTTAAAATGGTGGCAGGTATGAAAAATGTATTTCTTTCAATAAAAAGTTTTATCAGCAATAAAGGCAGCGAAACATATATTCTGGTAAGCGGCGGGCTGACAGCAATATTTATTATTTTCACATTCAACGCTGTGCTTGGAATTTATTCCCTCTACGGAACGTCCAGCGACCTGACTGAAAATTTCAGCGCAATAGACATGGCGCGCAGCGCTCAGGTGGCTCTTCATGAACAGGTTAACGCCTGGGAAAAGATACTGGTGTCAGGGGGAGTATACCCCGGGTACCGCAGGGAGTATCTTGAATTTTCCAGGAAGTCCGAGGCTGTGCAGAATATTCTCTTTAACCTGAAACTCCACAATTCATCCGATCAGGAACTTGCAGAAAGCATCGAAAAAATGCGCATCCTCCACAAAAAAATGACCATGGATTTTACAGGCCATATTGTTGATATGGAAAACACGGGTTTCAGGAACTCCCGGATTAAAATGGAACTTACGAAAGAAATAGTAAATGAACTCCCCGGCTCACTCTCTGCGATAGCGGCAGCAATCGAGGTTAAAGGGAAAAGTCAGAGTTTAAATATCAGCATGCGGTACTTAATAATAACAGGAGTTTCATCCCTCCTCTTTATTTCGCTGCTGATTTATTACGGGAGGCAGACCGGGAGAAGGCTTGTAAAAACGCACAACATACTCGAAGAGATGGTAATGGAGCGCACCAGGGAATATGTTGATGCAAACCTTTCCCTGAAAAAGGAGATTGAGGAGCACAAGGTAACTGCGGAGAAACTGGTACAGTCCAGGGACGAGGTTGAGGAGAAGAACCGCCTGCTCACGGTATCAGAAAAAAAATACAGGCATATAGTTGAGGGAACAAGGGATATTATTTTTACTCTGGATGAGGACTGGTATTTTAAAACAGTAAATGATGCGGTTAAAAAGGAACTGAGGCTCAGCCCGGAAACAGCCGCAAGGTACAGGCTCACCGACCTCATGTACGACGAACTCACAGACGCCGCAATATACCGCAGGGTCGTTACTGAAAAATTTATCGTGTCAAGAGAGGTCGGCACTCCGTTAAAACTTAACGTCCGTCTGAAGACGCCTAACCTCATAGAGCCGGTGGAATTTATGCTCTACCTTGAATTTGTCGAAACCGAAGGGAGCCTGGAAACCATTGGTAAAGCGGTTAAACTCTCCGATGACAGCTTTGCCGGGTCCTTTATCAGTGAGAGGTGCGAGTACGTTATAAAGAACCTGCTTTTCGAAGCTGATGACGTAACGCTGCGCATAACAAACAATTTGCAGAAGTATATAGACAGGAACGAGGTCAACCTTGTCCGGATCGGGCTGCGGGAGATAATCATAAATTCCATTGAGCATGGCAACCTGAACATCACGTTCGATGAAAAAACAGGGGCTATCATGGAGGACAGGTATTTTGAGTTCATAAACGAAAGGCAGTCCTGCCCTGATTACCGGGATAGGCGGGTGAGGATTGAATACATGGTTTCACCTGAAAGGGCCGTGTACAAGATAACAGACCAGGGCAAAGGCTTCAACCACAGGAAATACCTTGCAGGAATAGGCAGTGATTCGGACGGGATCGGCCTTACACACGGCAGGGGGATAGCCATGGTGAAAAGCATATTTGACGAGGTTAAATACAATTCAAAAGGAAATCAGGTATTTCTGGTTAAGTACCTCGGTCCCATTAAATCAGGAGAGATTAATTCAGGTGACACTGAAACTGAATCAGCCCGGTATTCTGAAGTCGGTTGATGCTGAAACACAGGGTGGTGAGATAATAGGAAAAAGGGCTTCAATACTGTATTATATAACTGACGGATACAGTATCGGCGAGGTGGCAGATGTTTTTTCTGCGAATGGATCGCTTCGTGCCATTGGAGTGACCGGGGAGGACGGAAGGGTTGCGGGGCTTGTTATGCGCAATGACCTTTTATCGCTCATAGGGCAGAAGTTCGGCAGAGAACTCTATCTCGGCAGAAACATCAGGGAGTTCATAACCGGCGCGGAGATTATTTATTACAGGAGAAGCACCTTTTCGGTCATAGAAGAGTTCACGGGGGAACTCCGCTCTGTTGAGGGGCGGTATTTTATTCTTGCGGATGCCGGAGGTGTATTCAGGGGGATCGTGTCTACATTCGACCTTGTGCTTTTTCTGTCAGAGATGATGACGCGTGAACTGAAGGCTGCACGGAGAATCCATTCCGCAATTGTAAGGGATGAGGCTGTTATTGATAACGGGCGTATATCGGTCCATGGCTCAATGGTCATGGCTGGTGAAAGCGGAGGGGACTTTCTGCATGTGAGGAGTACCGGCGATAACAGATGGTTTATCTCGCTCTGCGACGTTTCGGGCAAGGGGCTCAATGCCGGGCTCATATCCGTTGCGGTGAGCAGCATGTACGAGGTCTATGATTTCGGGAACGGGATAGAAGAACTGATAAGCAGGATAAATTCCTACATACACGGGCTTTTCGAAGGAGAAATTTTTCTAACCGGCGTTTTTATTGAAGTGAATGAATTAACCGGATCCATGGATGTGTATGATATGGGGCATTCCATGGCGTACATAGTCCGGGATGAAGGTGTAATTTCTCTGGCCGGCCATGATGACAATTTTCCGCTCGGTATCAGGAGGGAACTCTCACCCGTGAAGTCGCATGTATCTCTATCGCGGGGAGAACTGCTATTACTTTATTCTGACGGGTTCCCTGAACAGGCAGATATTGCAGGAAGGGCTTTCGGTGAAAAGAAAATTCTCTCGCTTGCCGTGAAGTACAGGAACAGCGCCCTTGCCCAGATAAGGGACATACTCTTCGATGAACTCAGGAGCTGGAGGATCGGCAACGCCCAGGACGATGACATGTCGCTGCTAATGCTCAGGTTCAGTTAGCCGGCCGGGCAATTCTTTACATAAAATTTACCGGTCCTTAACACCACTTTATACATCCCGGCCACAGACGTGGTAAAATACCATGACTGAATATGACACGGAATGTGTTTCCGCTATTCGGTAAAAAACATGACCGGGAAGTGATATGATAAAGATCTGGCGACGATTAAAACTTCAGAATAAAATAATCCTCATGGGAACATCATTTATTCTCCTTTTCGCTCTCATTGTCATGATATATTTTATCCCTTCAATTAAAGAAGTCAGCCTTGAAAAAAAAAGGCGCGAGCTGAAAGACATAGTTGAAATATCCATAAGCCTCATGGATGCGCTTTCGTTTGAAGCTGAAAACGGGCGCATGGATGAATTCGAGGCAGAGAGAAGGGCGATATATTATACCGGAAAATTCAGGTATGGGACGGACAGCTCTGACACTGTATGGCTGGTCAAGACTGATGGTGCCATCTGCTCCATGCCATACAGGGAGGACCTGGTGGGGAAAAATATTTCTTCACTCGCTGAGACTGATAAAAAGGAGATATACTCCAGGATGATCAAACTGTGCAGGGACAGGGGAGAAGGCTACATTGAGTACCAGGCGCAGTACAAATCCGAGGTTACAAGAAACGTCCCGGTCATATCCTATATCAGGTATTACAAGCCCTTTGAACTTATAGTGGGATCAACTGTTTATATTGAAGACATCAGGGAGGAGATACTCTCTCTTTATATTAAAACTGCACTTGCCGCCCTGTTTATAACTTCAGTCGCGATGGGCCTGCTCTTTCTTCTTGCCCGCAGAATAGCCCGCCCTTTAAGGGATATCGTTGAAGGTATTTCAAAAAGCGACCTGAACACTGAACTGAAAACTGATCTCAGCGATGAGATCGGAATGCTCGTTAAACATTTCAACACCTTTGTAAAAAAAATCAGGGGAGTTATTATTGAGATTAATGAGACCTCATTTAATCTTTCATCTTCAGCGGAGGAGCTTTCTGCTATTTCAATATCTTTTGCAGGAAAATCAGACGAGCAGAATAAACTGGCAAGGGAGATTACAGACACCGTAAAGAGTATAACCGGAGATGTTGAGGCAGTGGCTGTACAGATAGACTGCGAGTTTCAGAAGATAAATGACCTTATTGGTATAATGGGCATGCTGTCAGAGATCATTGACCGTGTTGATGAACAGACCACACTTTCTGTGGGCATTATTGAATCTATCGCTGATAATGCCGGTACGGGTGAAGTCTCATTAAAGAAGATGCTCAGGAGCCTGTCAGGCCTGGGAGCCCGCTCAAGGGACATGAATAATATTGTAACCATGATCAATGATATTTCGGACAGGATAAACCTGCTCTCGCTGAATGCCGCCATTGAAGCAGCAAGGGCAGGTGAAACAGGCCGGGGTTTTGCGGTCGTTGCCGGGGAGATTTCAAAACTTGCAGATGAAACATCGAGGAACATAAACGAAATCAGCAGGATTATACGCGATAATGAAAATGACCTTGGTGAGGGGCTTGCGCATGTTGAAAGCACAGTGAAGGTAATCGGCATAATAATGAACAGCTTCGGTATGGTAAGGGAATCAATTGAGCAGCTTGCAGCACATATAAAGGAACAGCTCGGCACAAAGGAGAATGTCAGGCAGGAGGCCATGGAGATAAGAAGTATGTCAGATTCCATAAGAAGAAATACAAGGGCTCAGAAGGAATCGGTCCTTGAGATCAACGACCTGATAGCAAAGATAAGCGGCAGTACGGGGGTAATAAATGCAGGAGCCGGGGAGCTCGCTTCCGGTGCTGAAGAGGTGATGGATATTTCAGAAAACCTCAGGACCAGGGTCGCACTGTTCAGGATTTGACTTTTTTTGAAATTGATGAATAATTGATATAAACCTTAACAAATATTGACAGGGTCCGGTTAGATTCCGGGTGTAGTAAAAAATAAATGGAGTATGAAAATGGATTACAAACTCACCATGATGAAAGACCGGGTGGTCATTGAGGTTAAGGGCAGGGTTGATGCGTCCGAAGTGATGTCGGCAGGGTCGTTTGTCAGGGAACTTGGCATTGAGTATCCCGGCACTGTTATACTCGATGTTGACGGACTTGAGGAACAGAGGGAACTTTTTTATCACGTCGCTTTTATCACCGCGGTGAAGAAAGCTGTGGAGCAGGCGGGCAGCGTGTTAAAGGTCAGGGCAAAGGGGCAGTCCCTGCGGAAATACATGAACATTACAGGGCTCAAAAAACTTTTTATGTTTGATGACCCGGCTTTCCCTGCACCCGCGGAGGCATGAAGCGATGAGTTCAGGAGACGTGAAGATGCTTCAGGATGGAGTATTCAGGCTGCGGGGAAGAAACAGGGGCAGCCACAGTTATCTCATACGTGGTACGCGCGGAAACATGCTTATTGATTCGGGCCTGGACAGCAACTATACAGCGCTGAGGGAATCGCTAAATTACATTGGCGTGAACGTTAGGGACATCTACGTGGTGGTTAATACTCATGAACACTTTGACCACATAGGGGCCAACAGGTACTTCCAGGAGCATTCGCTCATTGCGGCGCACAGGTTTGCCGCAACGAAGATGGCCTACGACGACAGGTACGTCACTCTCTACAGGTCAGGGGACGAGAACAACCTTTCGCTCCATGTGCACCTCTGGCTTGAGAGTAAGAGCCGCATTGACCTGGGGAACTTCGCATTCGATATAATCCACACTCCGGGCCACACCTCCGGGTCAATATGCATTTATGAGCCGGAGAGGAAGTTCATGTTTACCGGAGACACGCTCTTTGCAGGGGGCCAGCTTCCTGTAATTGGCGAATCGGGCAGCATAGGAGATTACATAAACTCTCTCAAGTCCCTCCAGACAAGGCAGGTGAATGAAATCTATCCCGGTCACGGCGATGTGTCAACCACTCCGGCAAAAGAGATCGTTGCCTCCATAGACAACGCATTTAAACTTCTGAGGGGCGAGGGGGGACCGCAGATAACCTTCCGCAAAGAGGCAGACGATGAAAGCGAACCTGAACCTGCGCTGACAGTTCAGCCTGCATAAACTTTTGCAGCGCGCGCCTAAAGATCGCCGATCTTCATGAGAACCGTTGCCTCGTATGGCGCCAGCGTGATCTTCAGCGATGTGAAATGCTCATAGCGCGTCCTGTGCGTGGAGAGCATGACCCTCCACTGGCCTGGGTGCCCGGCATGAACACTCCTCTCCTTTGATGAAAAATTAAGGGCTATGAAAAAACTTTCGTCTCCATGGGTCCTGAAATATGCAAGCACGTTGCTGAACCCGCGTATAACAGGAATGAAATTTCCTTCATGGAGGGCCCTGTGTTTTTTCCGCAGGAGGATCATGTTCCTGTAGAGGTGCAGGATGGAGTACCTGTCTCCGGACTGGGCCCGCACGTTAAGTTTTTTGTAATCGCTGTCAACCGGGAGCCAGGGCCTTGCATGTGAAAATCCCGCGTTTTGCCTGCCTGACCAGAGCATGGGGGTACGGGCGCAGTCGCGTCCCCTGTAGACGGGCCAGTACCTGCGCCCGAGGGGGTCAACGATCTCGTTCCTTGAAAGCCGGGTGTTCTTCATGCCAAGCTCTTCACCGTAGTACAAAAAGGGTGTGCCTTTAATGGTGAGCAGGAATACAGCTGCGACCCTGGCCCTCTTCTCGGAGTCCGCGCCTCCAAGGAACCTGCTGCGGCCCCTGGGCTGGTCGTGGTTTGAAAGTACGTTGCACTGCCAGCCTTCATGGGGAATGGCGGCTGCCCATTTTTTAATGCACCTGTAAAATCGCCCCGCTCCCCAGAGCCTGTACATGATAGAGAAGTCGAAGGCAAGGTGAAGTTCATCGCTGCCGTTCCCGAGGAATGACGCTGAGAGTTCAGGGCTTCCAGGGGGGAGGGTGAATACCTCTCCAACGGTCATCCTTTCATCGTAGGCGTCCATTACCTGGCGCAGCTCCTTCATGTATTCGTGCACCTCCGGCCTGTTGCGGTCGTACTTATGCTTTTCAGGGTCAAAGGGTTTTATGGTAAAGGGATTGCTGCGGAGCCTCTCGTCCTTGACGAACCAGTTCACCACGTCGAGCCTGAAGCCGTCGACGCCCCTGTCGAGCCAGAACCTCATCATTTTATGGATTGCCCTGCGCGTCTCAGGGTTGCGCCAGTTAAGGTCAGGCTGCTCCTTCAAAAAGGAGTGAAGGTAGAACTCGCCGGTGTGGCTGTCGAATTCCCATGCGCTGCCGCCGAAGGCGGACTTCCAGTTGTTGGGGGGCTTTCCCTTGTTCCCACTGTGCCATATGTACCAGTGGCGCCTTTTATTGCCGGTTGAAGACCTGGACTCAATAAACCATTTATGCAGATGGGAGGTGTGGTTCACAACCAGGTCCATGATGATCTTTATGCCGCGGTTATGCGATTCGGTGATGAGTTCATCGAAGTCGTCAAGGGAGCCGTAGCATGGGTCTATGTCGTAGTAGTCCGAAATGTCGTAGCCGAAATCATACATGGGCGATACGTTTACCGGCGAGAGCCACAGGGCGTCAATGCCCAGCCATGAAAGGTAATCGAGTTTCTGCGTGATCCCCTTAATGTCCCCTATGCCGTCACCGTTGCTGTCATAAAAGCTGCGGGGGTAGACCTGGTACATTACCCCGTTTTTCCACCAGCAACCGTGCATGTCACGCCAGGCCCGTGTCCTTGAGCAGCTTGCCTATTATGCTGTCAGCGGTGAAGTCCTTCGCCCTTGCCAGCGCAGCATCCTTCATCGCGCAGGTATCCTTCCCCTTTTTAAAGTGGGATGCGACCGTATCTGCCATCTTCTCCTTGGTGTTCACAAGGTAGCCTGACTTCTCATTCCCGATGATGTCCCTGGGGCCCTTGGTGTTATATGAAATTACCGGGCAGCCGCATGCGAATGCCTCGACTATGACGTTGCCGAAAGTGTCGAACCTTGAGGGAAGTACCAGCATGTCCGCTGCCGAGTAGATGTCCGGCAGTGAATTATGCTCCACCCATCCCAGGAACTTCGCGTCGGGCATGAGTTCTTTAAGCTTATCCTCCTCCGGGCCTTTACCCGCAATGACAAGCTGTATGTCCGGTACCACCTCTTTCACGCGGCCGTATATGAAGGGCAGTTCATTGACCCCCTTCTCCTCGCTGATCCTTCCAACAAAGAGAAGCATCGGCCTGTTTTCCGCTATGCCGAACATCGATGTTTTTGTGGCGCCGGTCTTCCTGAACTTTTCATCAACCCAGTGCGACGTGAGCTTTACCTCTGTCTTTTTGAATTCCATGTCAGGCCCGCTGAACCATTTCTTCTGTTCCTTGTTCAGCACCAGCACGCTGTCGAATGACCTGTAGAAGCCCCGGAGTATGCGCCTCAGCCTGTTCATGGCCGGGTCGCTGAAGTTAAGCGTGGACTTTGCGAATGTGATCCAGTCGGTGTGCACGAAGAAAAAGGCCGGAACCGAGAAGGCCCTCTTTAAGTATATTGCCATGAGGCCCATGGGCCCCTCTGTTGAGCAGAGCACGCGGTCGTACTCACCCTCCCTGAACTGCCTGTGGAGGTCCATAATGTTAGGTATCCTTATGGGCTGATCCCTGTAGAAAGACGGAGTGAAAACCGCCGCGGGTTTCATGACCACAAGGTGTTCTTCGGGCTGCACAGTGTCGCTGCATACAAGTATGTCGATGGGCAGGTCCCTCTCTTTTATTTCATCCAGCATGTGCCGCAGGAACATCGACACTCCGTTGCCGTCTTCGAAGGTGTCGCTGAGCCAGAGCATCTTTCCAGGCAGCTTCAGGTCGTCGAGTTTTTCCGAGAAGGCGTTGAGCATGCTCCGCGACTTGTACATTACCCTGCTCGAGGCATAGTTAGCCGCAGCGATGACCGTTGAGGCAAGGAAGGGGAAGGTGAGGCCGTCAAGGAAGTCAGGCATGTTAATGGAGGTGATCCCGTTCTTTCGTCCTTTTCCATTAGGCTCCATGAGCTTTCTCACCTGGGACGGGAGTTCAAGGGTGCTGATGAACTCCTCTGCATTTTTTATCGCGCTCCCTGCGTCAAGGTCGAGTTTTTTCAGTTTAGCGTCAAGCCTGCTGAACATGAGGCTGAAGAGAGACCTGTACATATTTTCAATTGAGCTGTCAAAGGACTCAGCCATCTTCTCAGGGGTAAGCCTCCTGACCTCTGCCATTGAAGCTGCCTCGGTGAAAATCTCTTTATAGTCCTTTGGTACCATGAGCTTTTTGGCAAAGCCGGGTGCGTCCCCCTGCAGGCACTGATGGAAGAGCGTGAGGAAATTCACCGTGAGTTTATGCCTCTGCAGTTCTGCGAAACCGTTTATGGTAAGCAGGGAGAGCAGCTTGTCCTTCGCATCACCCTTGTGCAGCAGCAGGCGCAGCAGCCCGGGGTCTTTCATGTTCATTACGATCTGACAGAAGTAGTCCAGGAACGACACCGTCATCTTCTCGGTGTTGTTGTAGCCGCCGAATGGCGCTGTATCACCGTCAAGGAGCGCCTCAAGGGCAAGGGCGCTGCGCGGAGTGTTCTTCAGCCTCTCGCCCAGCCTGCTCACGTAAAGCCTTGTGCCGGTGAGTCCGGTGAAGATGCCCATGTGTGAGTCAGAGCCGCCGAACATCACCCTGCGGTATGGGTTTCGGCAGTAGTCTGCTGCCTTTATGCCGAATTTTTTTTCGTATTTTTCAAGGGTGTTGCTGCCCATGGACTCGACCCATTTTTTTACAAGGAGGTTCTGCCAGGTGTCCCTCTGGCCGTTTATGACCTCGAACCGTTCAAAGATGAGCGACATCTTGTCGAAGAACTCCATGGAGAGCTGGTCGTTCTCCTCGTAGTGGTAGAGGGGGTGTGCCCATATGGTGGGGATGTTGTTCTCCAGTGCGAAGCGCTGGAACCTGTATATGTCATGGCGCAGCCTGTACAGCTTCTCCTCCTGCGCTGGTGAAAAGCCGTACGCAAGAACGTGTATCTTCGTAGCGTAATCCGGTACAGTGCAGCTGAATTCGGCGCCTGTAAGTATGTCGCAGCCTTTGTCCTGCAGTTCGTAGCATGACCTGGCATTGTTGTGGTTCGTGACAGTAAATGTGTCGCAGTTGTGTTTCTTCAGGGTTGCAATGAGTTCTTCCGACGCGAGCCATGTTTCGGGTATGTTGAGCATCCTGCCCATGATTTCGTCCGGTTCGCTGCTGTTTCTGTCGTGGCAGTGCAGGTCTATGGTGAGGGTCTCGTCCTTCGGGAAGCGAAGGGATTGTTCGAAGTTAAAGACCGATATCTCCCTGTTTATTCGTTCAAGAAATGATTCTTTGTAATTCATTTATTCTCCTTATGAATTGATTTTTTTTCTCCTCTTTCTGATATGGAATAAACTCCGCAGATGTCAGGAATGTATACCATTCAAAATTGGTTTTCCGCAGTTGCTGTTGCCGCCGCGCGCCACCGGCGCGCGGAGAACTTGTATATATGCGTATATACATTTTATGAAAGATATATAAGATAAATGTAAAGATTCTGTTAATAAAAGTCATATGCTTCAGTATCGCCCCGCGAAATGAAATGTAAGATTTTATAGATTTCCAGATTCGCACCGCATCTGAATTTTCAGCCAAAATACTTGACTCCGGATGCCGCAATAAATATTATCCACTCAATAGTATCGCCGAAACTCATACAAAGTATGGGTGCGGGGGAACCGGTTATCAGGGGCGCATTTCTTTAA
>CAYTSF010000102.1:4577-11265 GCA_964440335.1 uncultured Leptospirales bacterium | reverse complement strand
CACTCCAGGTTCAGTGTAGACATCGATGAAACCATTATGCTGGTGTATTATATTATACACCATTGCCAGGCCGAGCCCCGTACCCTCCCCCTTCTCTTTTGTTGTAAAGAAAGGATCGTAAATCTTGCTTATAATCGAACTGTCCATCCCCACGCCGGTGTCAGAAAAACTTGCCAGCCAGTAGTAACCGCCCACGGCCCTGGAATGCGTTTCACTGAAAAAACGGTCAACCTTGATTCTTTTTACATCTACGCCCAGCTTTCCCCCTTTGCGTTCATGGTCCTGGCGCATTATCGTCATGGCATGCGAGGCGTTGACGCATATGTTGAGTATTACCTGTTCAATCTGCGCAGGCACTCCCCGTATCATTGCGCTGCTTTCACCGTATACAGCTGTGAGTTCAATCGATTTGTCAAAGGAGTTGGAGCATATCTGTATCACGTTCTGTACAGCGGCGTTGAGGTCCATGGGAGTCAGGATCAGGTCATGCTTGCGGGAAAGTATGAGCAGCCTGTTGACCATGTCCGCGGCCCTGGACGACGAACGCTCTATGATATTGATCCAGTTCATCATCTGTTCCTTTCCTATGCTCTCCCTGTCCAGCCTGTATTTCATCAGCGTAACCGTTCCGATGATACCGCTCAGGAGATTGTTAAAGTCATGGGCAAGGCCGCCCGCCAGGGTTCCCACGGTCTCCATCTTCTGGGCCTGGATCAGCTGCTCCTCTTTTCGCCTGCTGTCAGTTATGTCATCAATTCTTACAACGGCTCCCTCAATGCCGTCTGCGACCAGGGGGTACAGCATCAGGTTATAGAATCTCCTCTCGCCGTTTTTTTCGATTACGAGGTCCGGAATGCTGGCTGGCGTCCTGTTCGTGACATCCGACCTGAGGGACTCGATCCAGGGGCTGAAATCCTCAATCAGCCGGTCGAGAGGAGTCCCCATGGCATCTTCAGATTTGATATTGATGAACCGTTCGGCGTGCCTGTTCAGGAGCGTGACCTTCATGGCCGGATCTATACCTATGAGTATTGAAGGATTCGAGTCAATGATGTTCGCAAGGTAATTCTTGAGCCTCTGCACCTCCTCTTCAACCCTCTTACGCTCGCTGATATCCTGTATTGTTCCGAATACCAGCCGCTTTTCCGGATCGTACTCAGCCTTTGAATGTATGTCCCTGATCCTGCCGTTCCCGCATTTGATCTTGAACTCAATATCATATGGCAAACCTTCATTTATCAGCCCGTTAAAGGCCTTGAGTATAGCGGCGCGGTAACCGGGCATCTGGACATTGAGCACCTCCCGCAGCGGAACACTGGCGCCATCAAAGCCGTAAATATCCAGGGCTATTGCCGATCCGGTCATTTCGTCTGAGTCAAGGTTATACTCCCAGTGTCCGATGTGGGCAACACGTTCCGCTTCGAGCAGCTTCTGTTCACTGCTCCTCAGGGTCTCTTCTATATTCTTGCGTTCTGTTATGTCCCTGAAGTACCAGACCCTGCCGAAGTTTGAACCATCCGAACTTATCATGGGAACCGAATAACGGTCTATGATCCTGCCGTTCTTCAGGTTGAGTTCATCCCTGCTGCTCTCCTCCCGGTTATCGTAGAGGTATACCACCTTGTTCAGGAATTCCGCAGGGTCGTCAAGCTTATGCGCCACATAGTTCCTCGCAATCTCATCTGAATGCGTTTCCAGAACATTATCCGGCACTCCCCATATCTCGCGGAAGCGCCTGTTATAAAGCATTATGCTTCCATTGTTATCTACTACCAGAATACCGTCCAGTGAAACCTCAAGTTCGGTAGCAAGTATAACGTTTTTGAGCCTTATCTCCTCCTCGGCCATCTTGCGGTCTGTCATATCAGTTACAATACCCTCAAGGATAACCGGAGTCCCGCTGTCATCTTTGATCAGCATGTTTCTCTGGTTAAGCCACTTCTCAACGCCCGAAGGCGTAATAATCTTATACTCATAGTTAGGCGGTACGATTCCCCTGACAAGGTTTTTCCAGTTTTCTGAAAAATAACTTTTCCATTCCGGATGAACAAGGCGGGCAAGAAGCCCCGGTGTTCTGTAGATTTCATCAGGGCTATAGCCCGTGATTGTATACACCGACGGGTTAATGTACTCAATTATGCCCTCGGGTATCTTCATGCGGTAGATGATGTCAGGCGCGTTCTCCGCCAGCCTGCGGAATCGTTCCTCGCTCTCCCTGAAGGCCCTCTCCGCCACCCTCTGCCCGGTGATATTAAGTACCGAGGCAAGCATCATCTGTTTGCCGACAATCTGTATTATCTCACCGAAAAAAAGCCCGGTCTTTATTTCACCCGTCTTCGTCACGAATTCGATCTCGATATTATATGCCCGCCCGGTCTTCTGCATAGCATCAACAACCTTCTGCCTGTCTTCCGGGTTATGATAAATATTAAGCTCGTAGACATTGTGCCCCACAACCTCATCCCTTGTGTAATTCAACGTCTCCATGTATGTTTTATTGATCTCGACATATGTACCGGTAGCGATATCCGAAACGGACATGGCGCAGGGGTTTTCCATGAAGGCCTTGTTAAAAAGCTCTTCGGCACGCTTGCGCGCTGTTATGTCACGGACAACTCCTTCAATCCCGGTGATCCGTCCTTCAGGGCTGTATAAAAAATGGCTGCTCGTTGATACCACGACAGGCGTACCGTCCTTCTTCCTGAGCATCACCTCAAAATCATTGATCTCTCCCCTGGCGCGCATCTCCTTCATGAACGCATGGCGGTCTTCGGGATTGTTGTATATGTCAAATGCAATGTTCTTCCCGATGCACTCCTCCTCTTTCCCATAGCCCAGGAGCCTGGTAATACTGGGGCTTATCATTGTAATGATGCCGTCCCTGTCGCAGCGGTAGACGACGTCCTGAATGTTGTCTACAAGTTCCCTGTACTTTCTCGTGTTCCTCGAAAGCTCCTCCTCGGCATGGATACGCCGTGTTACATCCTCTGCGATTCCTGCTATGCGCAGTATCCTCCCCCTGCGGTTAAAAACAGGAAAAACCCTGACCGATATCCAGCTGATGCTTCCATCCGGAAGGACTATCCTGAAATTGGGGAACCTCTTCTCCTCCCTGGCGACTGATACCTCGGAAAGCATCTCCTCCACCCTGGCCCTGTGGTCGGGATGAACAGACTCTATCCATTTCATGGAATTCCTGTAGAGCTCATCGAGCTTCCTGCCCCAGACCTTTTCATAGGCAGGGCTCATGTAGTAGATTTTTTTCCAGTTCCTGTCGGCTATCCAGAAAACCTCGTTAACCGAATCTGCAAGCTGCCTGAGCAGGCCGAAATTTTTCTGGAACCTCCTGGCATATAATAACCCCGCGGTGACCAGCAGAAGCATAACAGCCATTAGACCAGTGATGACAAGCAGGAAAGCATAGGAATGTACCAGGCCCTCAATGTCTGCAGGTGATAACGCGTAGAGCGCCGGACAAAAGAGCATAACAGCTGCCATGCAGGCAGACGGCATCATAAAATGTATTCCGGCAAATACCTTTTTTGCACGATAAAAAGATACTGAATGTTCGCAAGAAGGTACAATGTTCTTCATAGTACCAATATATATAAAAAAAATTGTTTAGCAAAAAAAGAATCGTTTAAATGCCTGAATAAAAACAGGTCTGCTTCCAGACGCCCTTTGCAACGCCCCGAATATCTCTTTTTTTCAGCTCTAACCGGGACAAACCGCCCATCCCCTTACCTTACGGCATTTAGTACTTGACGACGTCAATATTATGATGCAGATTTGATGGAACAAATAAAATACGCAGCATCCGGTTCCGGCAGCATCGCTCAAAAAAAATGACGATTGACAGCTTTGATGCAGGCATGTGCTGACACCTGGTTAATCAGATGAAAAATTATTTAACATCCATCCTGTCCCTCTCGCTCATATCATTGTTCCTGTCATCATGCATGCTCCAGCCCATCGGTAAATGTACATACGGCAAAGACCCCGCATTAAAGGGGAAGCTTGTAATCAGGTCCATTCAGAAAAAATCAGAAGGTTCAAAAACATATATATGCGTAAGTGTTGAAGGATTTTTTAAACGCGATTTCTTTTACACGCCGGAAGAATTTGAACGCTGTTTCACCTCGAAGGGATACAGTTCAGGATCAGAGGTAACAGGCATAGTAGTATCCGGCGGCCCCTGCCCCCCCATGTACAGCATAGAAGACTGCAACCAGTAGAGCCGCTCCGAAACCATGCAACACCTGAGACCGGAACAAAAGCGCATAATACGCGGCATCGAGGAGATTGCCCGGGACCCCTTCTTTACCATGCAGCGCTGCACCATTGAACCAGGTGCACGCCCGGTAATAGTCCGTACCCCGGTTCAGGGAACCGACCCCTCGCTGGCAGCAGCAATGCTTCAGAAAAATATAGAACTCACGCGCATATGCTGCCCCGATGCCAATGCAGAACTTGATGCTGTTCATGGCATCGTATATCCTGATACCGGGTGGCACACCCTTGACTATGTTTGCAGTAAATCCATAATAATCAGGCTCCATGCGGCAATATCGATAGCGGCAGCAATCGATCACATGCATAAGGAGGGGATTGTCCACACAAGCCTGAACTTCTCATCATTCCTGCTTGACGATGAATCATTTACACAGTGTATTGTAACTGGATTTGAGAATTCAAGCCTTGCCAGGGCAGGAGATACCTCATCTCACCCCCGGCAGAGAAACATAGCAGGCGCTGCGCCCGAGACAATACTCAACTCGTCATCACCGGCTGATCCCAGGAGTGACCTCTACTCGGCAGGGATTATCCTCTACGAGCTATTCACAGGAGAGAAGCCGTACAGGCAGACTGCCGGGGATGAACTGATACACCGGCACATAGCTGTTATACCTGACTCACCCTCGGCCCTTAACCCCGGTATCCCTGAATTTCTTTCACGCATAATAATGAGCCTGCTTTCAAAAGATCCGGCTGACCGTATCAGCACTGCCGAAAACCTTCTTGCTGCCATTGAGGAATGTTTCGAACATTACGTAACCGGCAGGCCTCTCCCAGCAGGGGGGCGGAGTATATTGCGCCAGGGCCCCGGCGTAAAAATTTTCGGCAGGGACGGTGAAACCGGAAGGTTCCGTGCGGCATTTAACAGGGCCGCAAACGGCAGCAGGGAGCTCCTCGTTGTCAACGGCGAGGCCGGAATCGGCAAGACGGCCCTTGTAAAAAAATTCATTGAGCAGACAGGCCAGTCAGGGTTCATCTACGGTTACGGAAAATTCAACTCCGGCAGCAGCGAAAGCCCCTACCTGGCACTGGGCGAAGCCTTCACTGCCATTGTCCTCCGCATCTTCTCTGAAGGCGAAAAAGAGCTTGGCGAATGGAAGGCAAGGTTCCTGGAAGCGCTTGAACCCAACGTGTCAATAATAACAGATGTTATTCCCGAACTGAAACTTATAACCGGGAAGCCCCTCCCGGCGCCTGAAGCCGGGCCCATCGAATCGCGCAACAGGTTCATGATGTGGTTCTCCCGCTTTGCAGGAATACTGGCACAATACGGTTCTCCGGCTGTACTCTTTCTCGACGACCTGCAATGGGCAGACAGCGCCAGCCTGGGCCTGATAAGCCACATGATTGAAGACCCTTCAATCTCCGGGTTCCTCATAATAACCGCACTGAGGAGCGGCGGGGAAAAAACCGGTTCCGCTGCAAGAAATTTTCTGAACGGAATCAGGCGCCGGCCCGTAAGTCTGACAGAGATTAACCTGATGGGCATTGATGAATCCGCAATGGCCGGGCTTGTGACGGATTACCTTGATTCGCCATGCGCTGAACCTGGTGTACTTGCCGGTTACATACAGTCAAAAACCTCAGGCAACCCGTACCTGGCACGCGAATACCTGAAGGAGGCGATTACCAGGGGCTTTATCTCAAAGAGAAGAGGCATATGGGAATACTCCATTGAAGAACTTGAGAAGATACCGGCCTCTGACGGAATGGCCCACCTGCTCTCCTCATCAATGAATGAACTTGACGGGGATTGCCGGAAAGTACTTGCTGCCGGCGCCTGCACCGGATGGGCTTTTGATGAAGGGGTCGTCGCCGCCGCAACCTCCATGGAACCGGCACTGGTATCATCCTGCCTGGGCAGGCTCTGCGCATTCGGATACATCATCAATGAATCATGGTCTTACAGGTTTTCCCACGACAAAGTCAGGGAAGCCGCGTATTCCCTCATACCGGACAGGAACCGGATGTCGCTGCACAGGAGGATCGGAAGGATACTCTACGGAATGGCTTCCGACAACGAGGAGGTTTACCGCGCTGTAGAACAGATGAACCTGGGGCGCAGCCTCATAACCAGCAGAAAGGAGAAACTTGAACTTGCCAGGATGAACATCGAGGCTGGCATTAACGCAAAAAAAGCAGCTGCATTCGACTCTGCGAAGTCATTCCTCTCAGCCGCCTTTGACCTGCTGCCGCCGGATTCATGGAACGACGAGTATGAACTCACCTCATCGGTTTACAGGGAACTTGCCGCGGTGATATGCGCGGAGGGAAACAACAGCAGGGCTGAGGAACTTTTATACAAGGCTTTATCGCACGCGCAGACTGCTGTCGAAAAATCTGAACTGATTAACAGGCTCATAATCCAGAACAATAACAACGTGCAAACCGA
>CAYTSF010000102.1:0-4477 GCA_964440335.1 uncultured Leptospirales bacterium | reverse complement strand
CTTCTCTACACAAACATAAAGATGCTCAGCCATACCATACAGTTCGGATTAACAAAGGAATCGATCTCGGCATGCTCTTCGTATGCCGCAATTTTTGATGCCATAAACGAAGACGTGAACAAGGCCCATGCAATTTACATGACAGGATACAGGCTCAGCGAAAAATACATGGACTATTATTACATCAGCGACATCTGTATCAAGGGCGGAAATTTTGTACTGCCCTGGATCAGGCACCTCAGGGAGACCCATGAGATAAACATTAAAGGATCAGAAGCGGGTTTCATCTCTGGAGAGATGATCTATGCCATCCTCTCTCTTACGCATATGACGGTCAACAGCTTCAATTACGGCGAGCAGCTCCAGACCACACGCAAGATGGCGGCAAAGCACCTGGTAGAAAGCAGAAAGACAAACAACATAATCGCGATCTATATACTCTCCTCTCTCGAAAAGGTGATAGAGTTTTTAACCGGAACAGAAACGAGCGACAAAACAGACACAAAAACTTTTGACAGGAGAATCGAAAGGTACAATATACCCAGGGGCTACCACTGTATTTTCCAGATGCAGGCCAGCTACCTGTTTCATGATTACCGGAAGGCATACGATCTTTCGCTCGAAATAAAAAAAATCCTGCCTGAACTCTTCGGCCTTTTCATGTCTGCCGAATTTATCTTCTACCATTCTCTCACACTGGCTGCCCTCGTACCATCTGCCGATGAAGAGGCCAGGTCCGGATACATGAGCAGCATAAAATCAAATCAGCTCAGGATGAAAAGATGGGCAGACCGATGCGGCGAAAACTTCATGCACAAATACCTCCTTGTTGAGGCGGAACTTGCATCCCTGGGCGGAGACACAGGTTCAGCAATGAAGCTCTACGCTGACGCCGTAAAATCCGCATCCGGAAACCGCTACATCCAGAACGAGGCTCTGGCCAATGAACTGGCGGCCAGGTTCTGGAACAACCAGGGCATGACGGATATTGCCGCGCTCTACCTTCAGCGTGCATGCGCCGGTTATGAATCATGGGGAGCCGACCGCAAGGCAAAACAGCTTGAGTCAGCATTTCCATCTCTGAAGAAAAATATCGCGCAGGGAACTGCCGCAGGGCCGGGCAGCATTTCTGAAAGCGCCGGAGGGATGAGCATAGTGAAATCCCTGCAGGCCATTTCAGGCGAAATCGAAACCGGCAGGCTCATGCATACGCTTATGCGCAATATGCTGCAATACGAGGGGGGTACCCGCATCGTACTTTTCCTTGAAAAAAACCGCCGCATCTACATGGAGGCAGAGGGTCTGGTGATGCAGGGCACCGGCGAGATAAAAACGCTACTCCATGATTCCCACCCGCTTGAGGAATGCAGCGCCATACCCCTGAGGCTCATCAGGTACTGTTCGAGGACCGGCGAAACCGTCATACTCAACGACGCAAGAAACGATGAAAACCCGGTGCAGAGCGAGTACCTGAAAAACGGCAGGGCAAAATCGGTGCTGTGCGTCAGGAGCAGTTCTGGTACAACCTCCGTCGTTACCTACGTCGAGAACTTTCTCATGAAAAACGTTTTTACCCCGGACAGGGTCGAAGTGCTGAAGCTTCTTGCGGTACAGGCCGCGATTTCACTTGAAAACGCGAGGCTCTACAGGGAGCAGGAGGAGACGACCCGCAGGCTTACCGAGATGAGCGACGCGCGGGAGAAGCTGCTGCGGCAGTACGAGGAGGCGCGGCACAAGGCCATGATGGACAGGACCAATCCCCATTTCATCTACAACGCCATCCATACGATTCATGCCCTAATCCAGACTGACCCGGCTGAAGCTGACAGGGGCACACTCATGCTTGCGGAGATCATGAGGTTCCTTACTGACCGTTCCTTCGAGGAGCTTGTCCCCATTGATGATGAACTCAGGTTTACGGAGCTGTACCTCTCCTTTGAAAAGATAAGTTTCCCGGACACGCTGAGTTACACCTTCAAGACAGCGGGTGACATGAAATCCGTCATGATCCCCCCATTGACCATTCAGCCCCTTGTCGAAAACGCCATCAAGCACGGGCTGCGCAAGAACGCTGACGGCGGGGAGGTAAACCTTACAGCCGTATACGACGGGAACATCATAACTATCATGGTTGCCGACAGCGGCCCTGGCCTTACAACAAACGAACTCTACCTTCGCACAGTGGGCAATATACGCGAAAGGCTCCGCTACTACTTTCCCGACGCAGAACTCACTCTTGAAAACAGCACCGGCAAAGGTGCGGTTGCAGCCATAAAATTCCGAATACCCGGAGAGAACAATGACTAATAACAGCTATTATACGGTCTTTATTGCCGAGGACGAATTCCCGGCCAGGGAACTCCTGGTTGAATTTGTCACATCAAACAGCATGCTGAAGCTCGCGGGCGTGGCACGCAACGGAGAGGAGGCAGTAGAAAAACTCAACGCTTCCCCCTGCGATATACTTCTTCTCGACATTGACCTGCCGGTCTATACCGGCATCGAAGTCCTTGAAAGACTGGACACAAAGCCGAGGGTGATATTCACCACCGCCTACGAAAAGCACGCGGTCCGTGCCTTTGAGATAGGCGCAGATGACTACCTGATAAAACCATTTACAAGCCAGAGGTTTGCCTCTGCCATTGAACGTTCCATAACAGCAATAAATAACTCGCGGATAAACAGCAGCCCTGCAGCGGACACAGGAATACTCCCTGTGACTGAAAAGGGCATCCATTACCTGGTGCCCCATGAAGAGATAGTCTACATCTCGGCAAGCGGCAGAAACTGCGTGATTCACGCAGCAGACAGGGAATACGAAACAGGAAGCACCCTTGCAGATATTACCTCACGGCTTACAAGCAACAGGTTTATCCGCATCCACAAGCAGTATACTGTAAACCTGAAGCATGTCTCTCATTTCAGTTACTATTCCGGCGGACAGTACATTCTCTACCTGAAGGATGATGATAAAACGAACCTCCCGGTGGGGAAGACATATGTGCAGACCTTAAAAGAGATGGTAAAACTCGGATAAAAAAACCCGTTTTACGGCACAGGTGACGTTCAGGGCATAATAAATACCATTCACTACATAAAAAATACCATTCACTACAAAACTATTGCATTATAAAATAATGTGTGCTAATTCATTCAGCAACTGGTAACGATATAAACCGGTATTGAAATTATACTGATTTTTCTTATAATACACGCTCTGTTAAATTTTTTGCTCTCTCCTTTCCATCATGCACCCCACGGCGTTTCGCGCCGCGGGGTGCTTTAATTTAAGGCCCTGATAAAAACCAGGCTCCCGGTTACCCGCCCCCGCCATGGTATATTATTCCGGAATACCGTTCATTACATTTTAAATAGCTTTCATTACGCAAAAAATATCGCTCACTCCATCCCTATTGCTTTCTGGATAAAACCATGTTCAAAATGTAAAAAAAGGTTCTATTACTCCCGCCGCCGAAGGCGGCGGAAGTTTATAAATTTCTTTTTTACACTAAAATATATGTTAAGAGTAGTTCTAATAACTCAATTTTTACAGGGTCAAAGGGGCGGTAGCCCCTTTAAAACCGCAGAGATCCCTGCGGTTTTAAAAACGGAGTTTTTGAAACCTCCCTTAAGAAATTATTACTAAAAAAATATCTTGAAAATCAGCAGTTTCCGACCAATGCTTCATGAAACAAAGCCGGCAAATTTTTATACAGGAGAGTACAATGATAAAAAAAAATTCCCACAGGGGGAGAAGCCCCCTGCTTCAGTTTATTTTCTGCCTTGCACTGGTAATGTCAGCGGCAGAGGTTTATGCATCCGATGACCCGGTAACAGGGCTCACGCCATTCCTGCCGGTATCAATACCTGCAATGGAGTTCACACCGGACACAAACATTTTCAGGATTGATATGAGCTTTTCGTTTGGAACACCAAACGTAAATGAAACGGATTTCGGCACATTTGGCGGCCTTGCAACATTTACATCGGCATTCAATGATACGGTGGCATACAGTTTATCAGCAGGAATTGAAATCCAGTACTTCAGCAACAGCGAGTGGGATTCGGATTACGAGATGGAAGGCGATTACACCGTGATCCCTTTCGGCGCTTCAATAGCATTCAGATTCATGGGCAGCTCTGCTGACAGCAGCGGAATAATTTTTATGGGCATAAACCTGGCCAAAGTTTCGTCTACATCTCTTGACTATTACTACTATGACCCTGAAACCTACAATTACACCGACTACACTGCTGAACTTTCTTCCGGCTTTGCATACGGCTTCAACGTCGGCATTAAAGGCAGGCAGCTGCTTGCACAGTTTCTGTCAATCGATCCTTACCTGGGAATAAAATACACAGGGATCAATACCGAAATAACATCAAGTTACACCGAAACTGAAATCACTTATCCATATTCAAATATTGTTACCGAAAACAATTATTCCATGGAATCAGTCGTTGCTGTATTTATCGG
>CAYTSF010000101.1:0-11707 GCA_964440335.1 uncultured Leptospirales bacterium | reverse complement strand
CAACCTTGGAAACCTTGAAGAGCTGCCTGATCTCCCCTGTACCCATGACCTTCTGTTCAATGATCGGCGACAGCATACCCTCCATAGCGGCCTTGATGTCGTCTGTTGCCTCGAAGATAATGTTGTAGAACTTGATCGAAACATTCTCTTTGTCCGCAAGGTCCGAAACCTTTCCGGTCGGCCTTACGTGGTAACCTATGATAACAGCGTTGGATGCAGAAGCCAGCATGACGTCGGAATCGTTGATACCGCCCGTACCTGAATGTATGACCTTAACTCGCACCTCGCTGTTTGAAAGCTTCTCAAGTGACTCAGTGAGGGCCTGTGTTGAGCCGTCAACGTCAGCTTTAACAATAATCTTGAGATCCTGGATTTCACCCTCTTTTATCATCTCGTTGAGTGACTCGAGCGTAACCTTGCGCACCTTCTTCGCTGATTCGATCCTCTTGTATTCAAGGCGCTTCTGGGAAATCTGCTTGGCGAACCTGTCGGTTTCAACTCCTTCGAAGGGATCGCCGGCAGCCGGCACCCCGGATATTCCGAGAATCTCTACAGGTGCCGACGGGCCTGCCTCCTGTATTGGCGCGCCCTTGTCGTCAAACATGGCCCTGATCTTTCCTGAGTACATACCCACAACGAATGAATCGCCGACATGCAGCGTACCTGACTGTACAAGCACGGTACATACTGCACCGCGTCCGGGATCAAGGCGTGATTCAATGACAGTGCCCCTGCCTATGAGTTTCGGGTTTGCCTTGAGTTCAAGCATTTCTGCCTGTATGAGCACCAGTTCAAGCAGTTCATCTATGTTCTGATTTTTCTTGGCGCTTATCTCTGCAAAGAGAGTGGTTCCGCCCCACTCCTCGGGCACCAGTTCGTAAGCGGTGAGCTCCTGTCGTACCTTCGCTGGGTTTGCCTCTTCAAGGTCAATCTTGTTTATGGCAACAATGATTGGAACATTTGCAGCTTTGGCATGGCTTATGGCCTCAATGGTCTGGGGCATTACGCCGTCGTTTGCGGCCACAACGAGTATAACTATATCGGTTATGCTTGCGCCCCTGGCCCTCATCGTTGTAAATGCAGCGTGGCCCGGAGTGTCAAGGAATGTAATCTTTTTATCGCGTACGGTAACGGTGTAGGCACCGATGTGCTGTGTAATCCCCCCGAATTCGCTTTCTATGACATTGGTCTCGCGTATTGCATCGAGCAGCTTGGTTTTACCATGGTCAACATGGCCCATGACTGTAACCACAGGCGGACGGTTGGCGTAATCCTCAACCTTGTCCTCCTGCTCATTCTTAATAACGGTTTCGTCATAGAGGGTTACAACTCCCACTTCAGTGTTATATTCTGCTGCAAGTATTGACGCTGTATCAGAATCTATCGCCTGGTTAATTGTAGCCATTACTCCAAGCTTCATGAGCTTGCCTATAACCTCACTTGCCTTAACGTTCAGTTTTTTAGCAAGCTCACCAACAGTTACGCTCTCTGTAATATTTATCTTTTCAGGTATTGATGCAATCCTCTTCTGTTCAAGGCTCTGCTTCTTCTTGAGGATTATGTCCTTTTCAATTTCCTCTTTCTCTTTCTTTGTTAAACGTCTGAATTCCTTTTCTTTCTCTTTTTCTTTCTCTTTTTCTTTCTGCTGACCTTTCTGTTTTTTTACAGCAGCGTCATCCAGCTCTATCGATGCAGGAGCCTCCTCCTTGCCGCCCGGCCTCGGCCTGCCGCCGAATCTGTTCTGTATACCCTGTCCCTGCGGTCTGGGCCTTCCATCTCTGCTGTCAGTTCGCTGTCCGCCCGGCCCACCGGTACGCTGGCCGCCCGGTCCCCCGGTGCGCTGACCGCCCGGCCCACCAGTGCGCTGTCCGCCCGGCCCACCGGTACGCTGTCCACCTGGTCCTCCTGTGCGCTGGCCGCCCGGTCCTCCGGTACGCTGGCCCTGGCCCGCAGGCCTGTCCGGGCGTTGCCCGCCGCCATATCTGTTATCAGTACGCTGGCCCTGGCCTGCCGGTCTGTCCGGACGTTGTCCGGTCCCAGTTCCGGTACCTGCCGGCCTGTCAGTACGTTCACCGCCCTGCTGGCCTTCATGCCTTCTCTCAAAAGGTTTCCGTTCGCCCTGGGGCTGCCTCTGTGCAGGCCTTCTGTCATACTGTCCGGCTGCGGCAGGTCGTCCTTCAGTTCTGGGTTCGGTGTTACGTTCAGGCACATGTTCTTTTTTGGTCTCGGCAGGTACATGTTTTACACCGGGCTCTGCAGCAGTTTTTTCGGATGCTTCCTCTTCTGTTTCATCTGACTCTTCTTCGGCTTCCTCGCCGCGGGTGACTTCCATCCCCTTTTTTTTCTTGATATCGTTTGATACCTCAACTTTTTTCTTGAGCTTGATCTTCTTGTTCTTCTTGGCCTTCTGAGCCTCTTCTACCTTCTTTTTCTTTACGCTTTCGATTCTTCTTCCTACAAGAAAAACCTCGTTTTCGCTGAGTTCAGAAGATTCAGATGCGCAGGTAATTCCAAGCTCTTTACAGATTTCAAGAACGTCATCATATAAAACAAAATTTTTTGTAGCAACTTCAATAGCTTTCATGCAGAGTCCTGATCGTTTATTTTTTATTCATGATTTCCGTCCGGGTTATCATCGCTTTCTTCGATATCACCGTCTTCTTCAAAATCAACCACGTCAGCAAGAATTTCCAGAATACGCTGCGCGGTCTTTTCACCAATACCATCAATTTTCATTAGATCTTCAAATGATTTTTCAACAAGTTCCTCAACAGAGAAGATGCCGGCCTTTTCAAGCATCTTGATTACGCGTGGTTCAATATCAGAGAGTTCTTCAAGGGGCGTTTCATCCAGGTTCCTTGAGAAGAGCTGCTCGACAATTGCCCTTGAATCGCTGGAACTGAGGAACTCCTGGTAATCCTCTTCGGTTTTTATATCAATATCAAATCCGCAAATTCTTGAAGCAAGACGGACATTATGCCCTGATTTGCCCACTGCAAGCGAATACTGATCATTATCCACAACAGCAATTACACCGCCACTTGACGTTTCCACGACTTCTCTTATTTTTGCAGGCGTAAGCGCGTTCATTGCCATGATCTTTTTTTCATCATAGTATTCAACAACGTCAATCTTTTCGCCCTCAATTTCACGCACAATGGACTGGATGCGGATGCCCTTCATGCCCACACATGCACCAACAGAGTCAATATCGTCCCTGTCACTGGAAACCGCAACTTTTGTGCGGAGGCCGGGCTCACGAACAACCTTGACTATCTTCACTATACCGTCATAAATTTCAGGAATTTCCATTTCAAAAAGTTTTTCAATAAACTTCGGGTGAGCCCTTGACAGTATTACATCCGGCCCCTTTGAGCTTCTCTGTACAGAAAGTATCAGGGCCTTTATCCTGTCACCTATCTTGTACCTTTCAAGCGGAGACTGTTCCCTTGCGGGCAGAAGGCCCTCGGTCCTTCCAAGGTCAACAAAGAGGTTGTCCCTGCTCCGTCTCTGAAGGTAACCGTTAATTAAATCACCTTCGCGACCGCTATATTCATTATAAATTATGTTCTTTTCAGCTTCCTTGATCTTCTGAATAATTACCTGTTTGGCAGTCTGAGCGGCAATCCTTCCAAAGGAATCAAAGGGATTCTCTTCTACATAAAATTCATCACCAAGCTTTACGTCTTTTTTAATCTTAACCGCGCGCTCATATGAAATCTCTTCAGCAGGATTTGTGGGCTTTTTCACAACCATCTTTTTTGTCACGATCTGAACAGTATTTTTGTCCCTGTCAAACGCAACCTTCACGTTCTCAACAGCGCCATACTGCTTTTTAAAAGCTGAAAGCATGGCTGATTCAACGATGTTTTCGATCTCGTCTCTCGGTATCCCCTTGTCAGTGGCTATCTGGTGAAGGGCTTCAAAAAAGTTATTGCTCATTATACTAAACCTTTAATATTAGTAATCTAGATTGGCATGAATAATGTCTTCATGCCTTATAAAGATTGTTTTCTTTTCATCTGCAACACTGATCCCGTCTTCATTTACTCCGTCAAGGGTCCCCTGAAAAACCCTGTTAAGGTCACTTTCGGTATAAACAATTTTCACGGGTGAACCTTTAAATCTGACAAGCTCGTCAATGCTCCTTAGCTTGCGGTCAGTGCCGGGTGAGGAAATTTCAAGAAAATAATTTGGCAGGATTTTACTCTCTTCAAGATTTGCGTCCAGGCGCGCGCTGAATAGTTCACAGTCGCCGTGGGATACAGGCTTCAGGGAATCGATCTTTACTGTTATCTTTGAATTTTCACCCTTTAGATAAATTGATGATTCATAGATCATGTAACCTGTTTCAGTTGCTGTTTTCTCGATTATCTTCTGAATTTCTTCTTTTACCATATATTAACCAAAAAAAAGAGTGGCTCTGCCACTCCCTGAAAACCATTATTATATATGGTATTTTTTTTTCAAGTGTTTTTCATTAAACGGATCAAATATGGCCATTCTTTAAGGAATTAATCAGCGATTTTATTACTATATCTTTCTTCTGATTGATCTTTATAGGCGGATTTGACGCATTGACTTAGACAGAACATGAAGTTTTTCATGCCGGAATAAACGGACTTGTTTCCAAACCGGCGTTTGATACCTTCCGAAAGCCTGAAGGAAGCTTTTTTTATGGGGCTCCGCCCATTAGACCCGGTAAAAAAACAAGAAAGGAAACAAGTCTATTATATCCTGAGCCTGATTATATCCTTTGTTTTCATGTCCGAATAGAGCGCTTCCCTTTCACCTGTATACGCATGGGGAATGAGCTCCTCAACAATCGCCATTCCGGAATTTCCGCTGATATGACCCTCCAGCTTTTCCCACGTATCAGTAATCTGTTCAACGGCCAGTTTAACAAGCTGTGGAATAGACTCGTACCTGAATCCGCGCTGAAATGCGGGGTACTGCCACCTGGCCTGGTGAATGTTAAGCGCATCCTGGTCTACCATTTTAGGCAGGGGGTACCTGACAAAAAAATCCGAATATGTCAGAGGATTCTCGCACATCCTGTCCAGGACTTTCATGAGCCTTTCGTTTGCAGTTCTTCTCAGCTTATAGCAGAGCCTGATGTTGCCCGGTATCCTGTCGAAGAGCCGCACCCTGCCTGAATCGCCATCTATGCCTGAATCAGCCAGCGCGGGGAAAAACCTGGCAAAGAGGTTACGGTTTTCCCTCTTAAGGGATTCTAAAAGCAGCACCCTTACCTGCGGCCAGATAGTTCCTCCATCTTTCATGTACGAAACAGGCAGCATTTCATCAAGCGACATGTTATATGGAACCGATAGTTCGCTCCGGTAGAGGTAGTAATTGTCGATGTTATACATAAACCTCAGGTTGGCCTTCCTGTAATTGATGATCTCCATCCTGGAAAAACCTGAAGGGAAGCCTGAAAAGTAGAAGATATAAGGATATATAACCGCGTCCGAAATTATATGTGAAATGTATCCCAGCAGGTATGATCTCTGGATTGATGACCATTCATTCCTTGTGTCCTTCTGCGAGGTAATGACATCTGTCATGCACTTAATAAATGAAGCGGTCCCTGAATCGTGCAGGTGAAAAGATATGTCATTTCCGTAAAAACCGCTGCGGTTAAAAACATTCATGTAGTCAAAAATGTCAGGGCCTATTGCACCGAAGAATCCGGCGCGCAGGTGTTCCCTGTCTGCAAAGAGTATTTCAAGCGACCTCATCATACCGGACCTGTTGCGGTTTTTCACCACATTTTCAACCGCGCGCCTGAAAATAAAATTATGTGTATAAATTCCTGGCATCTGCTCCTTTCCCTGAAACATCCTTGCATGATATAAACCGCTTGTCCAGCATTAAAAAATTGACTTAATGATATGCCATGTACAATTTGAATCCAGCACATTCATTTTATACAGGCAGAAATATGAAGTACACAGTTCAGCCCCTTCTGACAGGAACATTTACAGTCTCATTTAAAACAGATGAGCACATTAAATTCCCGAAAGTAAACGATATCCCGTCGTACATATTCCTCGTAACCGCAGAGAGCGGTGAACACATTATTGTTGATACTGGTTTTGACCTTCAGCATATTCCGGGAAACAATTCCCGCGGCAGCAAAACCCCGTCACAGGAGATACCTGAACTTCTCATGTCAAGGGGAGTTGACCCGCTGAAAGTAACAAAGCTCATACAGACCCACCTGCACTGGGACCACGCAGCCGGCATAAAATATTTTCCCAATGCTGAAATCTTTGTGCAGGCTGCTGAGATCAGCGGTCTCTTCTCTCTTGTGAAATATGAAGAGACATCTTTTGCGCCCCTGCACTGGCTCCATGCGCTGGAGCGCTTTACTCTTGTAAACGGTGACCTTGAGATTATGCCTGGTTTAAAACTCCTTCAGACCGGCGGCCATACAACCGGCCATCAGGGTGTTAAACTTGACGGTAAAAATGGAACAATCGTACTCATAGGCGATTCCCCCTTCACATACGAGTGGCTATGGACGCTTGTCCCTGAATCAAGCTGGAGCATGTACAGATCGGGTGAAGGAAAAAACTTTTTCTGGCAGGAACAGTATCTTGATATTATAAAACAATGGTACGCAAGAAAAATGCCCGCAGAGCAGCTCCATAACCTCTACCGCTCTGTTAATGACCTGAGGTCAATGGGGGATATTGTCCTCTTCTCGCATGAAACATCTCTTAACGGCACTGAACTTTTCTGAACTTAACCGCTATCATGATGCTGTCGGTATTACTCATCCACATGTATAGTAAGAACATCTCTCTTTGACTGGCGCACAACGCATTCACATGTATTGAGATGCAGCATGTGACTGAGCCCCCGGCGCACATGGTGCCCCATGACAATCAGGTCAACATCCAGTTCATCGGCCTTTACCATAATTTTTTCCGCTGGTTCCCCTACTTCAACAATACATTCTATTCCGGGATATTCGTCGCTGTATTTTGCTACATACCTTTTAAGAATCGTCATGGATTCTGTAATAGCATTATCCCTGAAATCCTCCCAGAGCTTGTAAGTTTCAAAATAAAAATCCAGTCTTGGCATTTCGACAATTACGTGGATTACATAGACCTTTGCCCTGAGCAGTTCCGCTGTTTGAAGTGACCTTTCCAGAACACGCTCAGGGCTTTCATCAAATCCCAGTGCAATAAGTACTTTTTTCTGTTTTTTTTCATAAATCCTCCGGCGTTGCTGCACATATAAAATAACAATTTACCCGGCCTGTTTCGAGATTTATTCAGAGAACATGCTTAACTTCATATATTTCATTAACAAGATCATGACATTTACCGATAATCTAGCAGGGAATCTCTATGAAAAATTATATTTCAGCCATACTAATTCTTTTCCTGTTATCAGGAATGTTTCCTGCTGCCGGGCAGGATTACCAGTACCAGAACTTCAGCAAAAAAGACGAATACGTCCCCTTCTCTGATTATATCCCCAGGATCAGGCTGCATTATGAAACTGTGCCGCATTATCTTGAGGATTACTACCTGCTCTACGGCATGAAACTCTACTACAACGAGACATCCCTCCGCCAGAACATAGAGATGCTGCAGACCGCGCTTAAATGCAAATTCAGGCATCCATCCGAAGCGCTTGTCCGGGTCGAAACCGAAGATGAATACCTTAAATACAGAAAAATAATGTTCATGCATATTAATATTATGATCATGCGTAACTACCTGAAGATTGGCGCCCGCTACGATAAAGTAAGCATACGGTTCACCGATGCTGCATTTGCAAAGGAGATAAATGACAGCCTGGACATAGCGATCAAAATATATAAAGAGGCCATACCATACTGGGAAGAGGCAAAGAAACACGCAGACGCTGCCAGTAAAATCAAAATAACGACCAGGATGAGCAACATAGAAAGCGAGCGCTACAAAATTGTAAAGGGAGAGCTCGATTACGGGAAAATAATAAACCAGCATATAGCAAGGGCCGAAAAGAAAAAAGCGCAGGTGCAGAAGTATCTCTCGTCCTCGGAGAACAGGAACCGCTGAGCTATGAACAATAAAATAATTCTTGAAGCCATAAAGACCAGAAGGTCTATAAGAAAATTCAGGGATGAAATTGTACCTGACGAGCTGATTTTCGGTATTCTCGAAGCAGGCATCTGGGCTCCGTCGGGCCTTAACAATCAGCCCTGGCGCTTTATTATTATAAGGGAGAAGGCTCTCAGGGAGTCCATAGCCCCGCTTACCAAGTATTCAAAAATAATTTCCTCTTCAGATTTCTGCATTGCGGTTTTTTATCATTTACCTTCAGGTTACGACAGGGACAAGGACCTCATGGCAATAGGCTCCTGCATCCAGAACATGATGCTCTACGCACACTCTTGTGGCATCGGGTCTGTCTGGCTTGGAGAAATTCTCAGAAACAAAAAACAGGTAAATGAGATGCTCGATGTAGATGAATGCAACGAATGCATGGCGCTCGTTGCATTCGGTTATCCGGCAGAGGACGCAACCTCTGAACGCAGGGATGTCAGCAAGGTTCTGCTTAAATCTTTCAGGTGACCTTTTTTCTTTATATTTTTTTATAAGTGTTGATTAAACCCGGTGTTTTTGTTATTAATATTCATTAATGTATCTGTTATACTGTATTTTATCTCCGGAACGGGTTATTGTGATTCAGATTCTGCTGAAAATATTTCTTACTCTTATGATATTCATGGGCATAGGCCTTTTCTTTTTTTTAAAAAACAGAAAGGCGCGGCTGCTTCTTTTAAGCCTGCTGCCTGTTATGCTGATAATCTGCGGATCCCTTCTCAGGTCATCACATCTTCCCGGTTATGTCATATCCGCCCTTATCTTCACCGGGATGATCTCTTTCCCCTTTACGCTTGCATTGCTGACCCTTGCTTATTTTCCTGTGGATAATTCAACGTTCATTGTTAAATCGGTAATTATCGCTCTGCCTGTTATTCTGCTTTTTTTCATTATTCCTGAACGGCGCTACCCTTTGATCTGCCTTCTCCACATGGCAATCTACACTCACCTCCTGATATCGTTAAAGGGAAAACTGTTAATAAAATTTCATCTTACATTTGTTCTTATACTTCCCCTGCTCTATCTCTTTTTCCATTATTTGTTTCTTAAAAACGACTACCTGATTATCTTTTCAATAATCTTTGTATATATTATCACTTTCTACATGGTCCTGTTTGAATATTCCCGGAAATTATCAATTATTCAGGAAAGGATGAACAGCCTGATCATGACCAATAATAAGCTTAACCAGGGAATTACGCGGCTCAGGCAGAACAACGACCAGCTCGTAAAAATAATATCACAGAAGGATATTGAACTGTTGCAGGTAGCACGCCACGCCAGCCTTGCAGAGATAACAACCGGCATAGCACATGAACTCGCCCAGCCCCTTACCGGAATTAAATGCATATCTCAGAACATGATAGATGACATCAACTATGATGAAATGGACCGTATGCAGGCAGTTTCTGACCTTACAAGAATTTCCCTTCTTGTTGACAGGTCCTCTTCAATAATAGACCACATCCGTACCTTCTCGCGAAAACGGGGATTTTCTTTTACAAAGCTCGATCTCAACTCCTGCATAATGAATGCCGTTGACCTTGTGAACAACCAGATCAAAAACAGCAACACCGATATTATTTTTAAGCTCGACGAATCCATCCCGGCAGTACATGGAGATAACCTGTCTCTCGAACAGCTCTTCATCAACCTTGTACTCAATTCACGCGATGCAATAAAATCAAAGCAGGAGATCAATATCGATTATCAAGGAATCATTAAAATTACGACTGAATTCAACGGCAGTAACGTGCTGCTTACTATAGAGGATAACGGAAGCGGAATACCGCAGGATATTCTGCCGCGTATCTGGACACCGTTCTTCACCACAAAACAAAAAGGCAAAGGAACCGGAATAGGACTGTCGTTAAGTCACAGGATAATAAAAGAACACGGCGCGGAAGTGGATATTATATCCTCTGAGGAGGGGACCAGGTTTTCCCTGTCATTCAGCGCGATAACTGAATCAGGTGAAATCAGGTACAACTGACAGTTATCTCTCATGAATTCTCAGGAGAGACCGGCCGCAGCCCATGTCTCCTCGTCATCATCAAGATATACATCCTCCAGCAATTCCCCTGCCCACGACTGACGTCCGCTTATTTCACGCAATATCATAACAGAAAGTATTTTTACCGCCGGGATATCGCTCCAGACTTTTTCGTTAAGGCACCGCCAGTGGTCAGTACTTTTTTTTCTTACTGCAGCAATAGAACCGGAACAGATATTGCAGAGGAACACGCACCGCTCCTGGTCAGGTTCAGCCTTAACCGGCGGTACTTCAAAAATCTCCAGGCTTACCCCTGCTGCGCCGCACAATTCGCACTTTGAACCGGATCTCCTGGCAAGGGGCTTCCCGAATGATGAAAGAATTTCCATTCTCCTGTTGTGGTTATCAATCCCTCTTGCCATATACCTGTCCTGTTATTCTGCCTCAATCAGCATTCAGTTAATATCTGTTACATCAATAAAACCCACTTCATACGCCTCGCTGAAAAGCCTGAACCTCTCCCTTGGAAAATCCTTGAGAGCGTCATTCATCCTTTTTGAATCAGCGGTTTCGCCGTTTACATTGCGTATGAGTATCCATGCAATCTGACCTTTAAACTCGTCTGCAATCTTCCCGTAAATCTCGGGGTCCTGTTCGCCCGAATCCCCGATAAGTATAAATTTTTTACCCGGAAAAGATTTTATCAGTTTTTTCAGGGCGGGGATTTTCACCTTCTCCGGGCTGTCAAAAATGGTTTTTACACCCGACGGCATGTCGAACATCTTCATCTCCATGATGCCCTCGGGGAAACTCTGTTCTCTTAAAAACTGTGTCAGAGGTTCATACAGCTGCCATGGTGAAGCGCTGACATACACGAAAGAAGCACCGTCCGATTCCCATGAACCGTAGAGATCTGCCATCCCCTCAACAGGAACGTAGGGTTTAATGAATGTATTCTCCAGGAGAATCTTCCTGTCGCTCACACCGGTTATTTTTATCGTGTCGTCAATATCAGAAACAATAATGACACCGTCTGACGGAATATATTGTGCCTTGCCTTCAAAAATCCTCTCTTTGTTATGCGTTGTCCCTGCCCTGAACATTATCCATCCCGGTTTCTTTTTAAAATCATTCACATTCACCCCTTCCGGAAGACCCCTTTGAAATATTTCAGGTGGAAGCACAAGCTCCCTCTCCGTGTGTCCTGTACCATCTGTAACGCCAAGGTTGTACTGATCTCCGCCATAACCCGCTGCAACCCACTTGTTCCTCTCATTGTCATAGAGAAGGTATTGCACCCTTTTTTCGAACAGTTCACCTGAAAGCTGCTTCTCATCAAGATCGAGCATTTTTGCAAGACCGGCGATCAGAAGTTTTCTCTTTTTACTTGATGCTTCCGGTTCATAAACCCATGCATGAAACCTGATATGAAATGTATTGGTTTTCTTGTCGTAATAACAATATGAGGGTATAAACATGAGGTTTTCATCATTTTTAATATCAAGTTGCGGGTAATTATCTTTCCCTGCCAGGCATACTACCGTAAAAATAAAAACAATGCAACAAACAAGCAGCTTCCTTAACATAACTAATTCCATCCTAC
>CAYTSF010000100.1:7648-11831 GCA_964440335.1 uncultured Leptospirales bacterium | reverse complement strand
TTATGTTGATATTCATGGCGCGAACCTCCTTTTTCACGTTGTACTTTATTATCGGAATTATATGGATTTTAAGAAGTATTTTTTATGTAAAATCCGGGCTAAAGGGATTATTTGTAAAAAAGAGTTTTATATCTTTGATTTTAAGTATAACTTCTGTTATTATTTATTGTATGGAGGATGTCATATGAAACGCGGGATTATTTATGCAATTTTTTCAGGCCTGTTTCTTTGCATTACTGCTGTACATGCTGATGCAAAGATGAGGATTGCGGTCCTCGATTTCAGGGCAGAGGGTGTAGATGAACAGACGGCCCGCAACATTTCAGACCTGATCAGGACAGAGCTTATCAATACTGATTATTATACGGTCATTGAACGCAAGCAGATGGATATGATTTTGAAGGAACAGGGATTCCAGCAGACAGGCTGCACGGATGAAAACTGTGCCGTTCAGATTGGCAAGCTGCTATCTGCTAAAAAAATCCTTATCGGTTCGGTCATGCGTATTGGTAAGTCCATTGTTATTAATGGACGTATAGTAGATGTGGAGAAAGGTGTGGCTGAATTCGGTGAAAAGGCAGAGGCAAAGACCCAGGACCAGATCCTCGATGCGGTCAGCGAGTTTTCGAAAAAGCTCACAATGCGTATTCAGCAGAAGGGTGGTGATGAAGATAATGATGCCGGTTATGCGCGTACCGGGTCATTATTATTTATCAAAATAGGTTATATTCCATTCATGTCGATGACGTACCCTGATACTGTGTATGTGCCTGATGAGATAAATGCAACAGGATTCGGGATGTCGGTTGAATATGATAAAGTCATCAACAGGCTGATAATAAGCGCGGGTATCGATTATCATTATGTTAACTTTGATGCCCCGTTTTATATAATAAATGAAAATGACGCAGATGTCTCACCTGTGGATAGTCTGAACATGACATCGATATATGCTCTGCTTAAATATACCGTTTTTCTGAATATTTATTTGGGTGGTGGTTTGTATCTTGAAACAACATATCTGGATGGATACCAGTCTGAAAATCCAGTTGATCTTCAGTTGTCATTATGTGCGGGATATATGCCACAGATCGACGAAACTATATTTCTTGATTTCGGAGTACAATGCAATTATAGTCTGTTGAAAAATCATATTGAATATACAACCGATTATTATGATGAAGATGCATGGGACTATTGGAGTAAAGTTTCTGAAAAACCCTCGTCAATGTATTTTATAACGGTCTATGCCGGCGTGGGCTTCATGCTGTAGGGTGATATCGATTATAAATCTTGTGTATTCGTAAGGATGCTTAAGATAGGTTATTCCATGAAAAATTTAAAGTACTAAAGATGTATTGGCAAAAAAGTTAAACAGTAATAAGTGCAGGGTTTTCACTGCTATTTCTTCTTCTCTTTTTTATCCTCTTTTTTTATCTCTGCTTTTTTCTCTTCAGGCTTGTCTTCTTTCTTAACTTCTGACTTCTCTTCTGATGGCAGATTTTCAACAAGTCCGGAGCGTTTCAGTTCAAAACCTATCTTGATAAAATCAGGATAGAAAACCACTTTAAGCGGTTCAGTGTCGTTGCAGTATTTCTGGAGAACAGTAATTATCAGGTTAAGGCCAAGGCCTGCGCCCTCCTTGTTCTCGTCATCCTCGTTAAAGAAGCTGTCGTTATCCAGTCTTTCCGGTGCGATTTTTTTAAGTATCTGTTCCTTCTCTATCATGGAGATATTTGTGGTGTTGGTTACCCATATCTCTATTGCATCAAGAGAGGACTGGAAGGTGATTGAATAGAAACGGTTGTCCTTTTTGGCCATCTCCAGGAGCCTGGCGTTGCCGTTATCTTCTATCTCTTCACGGAAGCGTTCAAGAAATTCGGAGTAATTATTCTTCGGGTCGATTCCCAGCGCCGGAGCCATATATTTTTCAAAAACTATTTTGTAGTTGGCCTTGCTGGCATTTATGGCCAGTTCTTTAAAACAGAAAAAAAGTTCGCCTGTAAAAGCCTGGAGGTTCTGGCGGGAAAGGAGGAGGTCGATTATTTTTCTTATGAGTTCCCCGGTCTGCCTGTCGAGGTCGAACAGCCGCATTGTAACCCGCCATTCAAGGTCCTTGATGCTCATGCTGCTGCTGACTGCTGATAAACTGCTGATTATTCCCGGTATATCGATCTCACCCCTCAGGTCAAGGATCTGGATCGATTTCAGGAAGTTTATGTCGTGCTCATAGAATGGATCGAGGAAAAACTGTTTCAGTTCCCTGTCGAATATCCACTTGTTATGCTTGAGCAGCCGGATAAAATCGTCCCTCCCCCATATAACAAGGTCCCTGTTGTAGAATCTTTTCCCTTCATATGCAAGGAGTATGGAAAAAAGTTTTACTATGTCACCTTCGTCATCGATTTTAAACAACAGGGTCTCGGCTGCGGTCTGGCGCGGGATAGGTATATTCTGTGTGAATCCGGATTCACGATAAAGGTTGAAATTCTGATAATACCTCTCTCCCAGGTAGTTTACCTGCTGGGTATTAAGTGAGTTTATCAGAATCTCTTTGAAGAGTTTTTTAATGCGTTTATCCATCACCAGTCTCCGGTTTGAGTCAGGCAACAATTATCCGTTGCATGTTTTTTCTGCCTGCGCAATTATGTAAAAATCCTGTGATTTAAGAAGTATCAGTGTTTATTCCTGAACAGGCATGTCAGTGAAAATAGACGTAAGCATTTACCGATGCTGTAACCTGCCTGGATTCTAAGGTATTTTTTACATTACGTTTCAGGAATAAAACTTTAAAAAAACTTAGTACTTTTATCGGAGTAAATCCTTATTAAACAGAGAACAATATAGAACAGGTTAATCCAAACAATCAAGCATGTATTTTTTTTCAGAATTTTTTTTTCAATAATACGCCTGAAATAAGACATATTGCTGCTGATTTAGCGCAGTTTCGCATATTTGCTGTAATATGTAAAATCTGTAATAATACTTTATACTGTTAATTTTCGGCATCTGCGGGTTTTTCTATGTTAACAAACTCAAATTCCACTCTCCGGTTGAGGGCGTAGTCATACCTGCCTCCAGTGGTCTGCGGGTCTGTTTCACCCATGGGGATGATTGTCATCCGTTCTGCGGGGATGCCCATGGAGAGGATATAGAGGTATACCTTTTCAGCCCTGAGGCGGCTTATTTTCATGTTATTTTTTTTTGATCCACGGTAGTCTGCGTGTCCCTTGATTTTCAGTTTGACCTCAGGATGGTTTCTCATGAATTCAATGATCCCGTGGATCACCGGGATATAGTCTGTCCTGATCTCTGTCGAATTATATGCAAAGTAGACCGGTTTAAGTTCGGGCCAGTCAAGGCTGTTGACAGTCTCGTCAGAAGATGTTGAATCCTTCTCTTTTACTGTTGTGCTGTCACCGGTTTTATCTGTATCATCAACCTTCTGTTTGTCATCCTGCTTATCCCCTGCTTTATCTTTTGTCCTCTCCTTTTCTTTATCCCTGTCTTTATCCTTAACTTTATTCTTCTCCTTATCTTTTATTTTGTCCTTATCCTTTTCCGGCGGAGTTGTTTCCTTTACTCTGTCTGCCAGTATCTCTATGTCCTGGATTTTTCCCTGTATCAGTTTTACTTTTATTATATTGCCGGTATATTTGCCCGCAGGTTTCAGCATGATCCACTTCTCGTATTCCATTGTCTCGATCGAGAGGATTCCATTCTCATCGCATTTCATAAGGCTGCCGTTGTCCCTCGCGTCACCTGAGCCCTTCTCCTGCTGGCGGTAGATGGTCAGCTCTGCTTGGGGTATCACCAGGTTGTTCTCCCTGTCCTTAACGGTTATTGTTACCCCTGTTTTTCCGCGGTTTTCCTTTACCGCAGTTGTGTCGTATTCCTTTTTCAGCGATGATGCGTAAAGGTCGTACCCGCCGAAACCGCCGGACCTGTTTGAGCATAGAACCGAAAGTGTTCCGGTTTCGGCAAGGAACAGGTCGTCGTACCTTGAATTGATAGTGTTTCCGGCATTTACGGGTTCTGCGAATCCATTTTCATTCTGCACAGTGTAGTAGATGTCCCATCCCCCGAATCCCCCCTTGCGCATGGACGCGAAGTAGTACCTGCCGGTCTTGTATGATGGTATAAACGAAATTTCGTAGTTGCCTGAATTTATTGCTTCAGGGAG
>CAYTSF010000100.1:4959-7548 GCA_964440335.1 uncultured Leptospirales bacterium | reverse complement strand
TGCCCGTCGGCAGAGATAAATGGCGTCTCGTCGTTTGCCTCGGAGCTTACTTCGAGTATGGGGTATGGTTCGCTCCAGACGCCGTCGGTATTGGTGCAGGTGAATATCTTGTGGGAATGTTCCACGCTGCTCTTTGAACTGAAGACGATTGTTTTACCGTCAGATGTGCATGAAGGGGAGAAATCGTCTCCGTCGCTGTTAACAATGGCGCCTGCATTTAACAGAAAAGCCGTTTCGCTGTAAGACATCAAGGAATAAGTCAGGGTGAGAAGCACTGCTGCTGCAAAGGCCGCAGGCCTGAACAATCGGGATTTTTGCATCTTCCTGTCCCCCGGAATCATGGATTTATCATTTATATATTATAGCATAGACGCATAAGATAACGCGCATAATCTTCCCTGTCAAGGATTTACATGACTCAGGCACATATTCCATGGCCCCTGCACAGATTATTCCGTATATTCACCACAATAGACTTGTTTCCTTTCTAATCTTGCAGGGGCTAAGCCACTGCTGAAAAGCCCTCTTCAGGCATCATGAAGGCTACAAACGCAATTTGGAAACAAGTCTGATTATTTTATCGGGAAATATTTAACATTATTTGAACGATTTTGACGATAATTATTACAGACCCGTTGCGAACCGGCACATCAGGCATAAATGAGTCATGTGCCGGCCGGGATTTATCTCCCTGCCGTAACTTATGCCGGCAGTATGATTTTACACGGAGGATTCTCATGATATCAAGGAAGTACATTGTTTCATTTTTAATTATTGCCTCTACCGCGGTCTGCGGTTCCCTCTTCGCGCGCGAAAGCTACGAGGACTATATTGACCAGAGGAACAAGGAGAACTACGACCAGGATGTTGATATTAACAGGGACAAACCCCTTTCAGAGATAAAACCTGAAGACAGGGAGGAGGTGCTTGATGAAATACGGGGCGCGGTGCGCGAGGAGATAGATTCAAGCATAAAAGAGGAAAAGACAAAGGAGAAGAAGGATGTCTCCGGTGATGATTTTATAGAACAGGTCAGGAGCATTGTCAGGGAGGAGATAGAGGACGCTATAAGGATCAAGAAGAACAAGTACCTGAAGCCGGGCACATTCGAAATCGGCGGATTCATATCCTACCAAGCGAGGGGAGTCGATTCTGACAAAAACGATAACAATAATATACTTAAGGTTTTCCCGCAGTTCGCGTATTTTGTGGGAGAAAACGTGGCCCTGGCTATTAAGGGCGAGGCTGAGTGGAACATTACCACTGACACGCAGGCCTATTCCGGTGGATTGGGGCCGCAGTTTGTGTTCGGCGTTACAAAGAAAGAGGACATATGTTTCTACGCCGAAATCATGGCAGGCATGAGCAGGAACTCGGCCGTCAATGACAGTTTTGGTTACAGGTATTCAAACGGTTTCGGTTTCAAGTTTGTTATGAGTAACGGCGTCATCATTAATGCCGGTGTGCAGCTTATTTTTGATAACCTGGGTGAAAATGTTACGGGTTTTCAGAACCTCATAGTTCCTACCATAGGCATCACCGCATGGTTTTAGGGTGGGGACTTGTCCCGCTTAAGTTTTACCGCCACACATAGAGAACGGGCAAGGGAGATCGTGGATTACATGCTTTCGCTCCCTTACCTGCAGGATGAATCGCCGCTCTACGCGGAATATTCCATATCAGGATTTATATTGTCACCCGGAAACGAACTGAGTTCCATGCTGGGGTCTGACCCCTTTATGTCGGGCCTGGGCTATGAGCAGGCGGCAGATCTTCTGCTTCAGGAACTGGCGCAGCGTGTTGAGGATATGGTCTTCCCTGTCATAAGAAAATTCATCGAGGGGACACGTTTCGGTTTCCTGGACATGTTTTCTGACGAGGGATCTGTTTCTGATGACTTCCGCAGGCAGGAACTACACGGTTATGTCAAGGGGCTGCTTGCGCGCAGGGGGGCAAGGCCGCGGCTGAACAGCGCATATCAGCTGTTTTGCCGCAACTATGTTGAAAGGTACCTCTGTGAAATACGCAGCAGGGACGATGCCATATATGGATCGCTTGCATCATTTGACGGGAAAACCACGGATTTTGATGAAACAGCAGTAATATACAGGGTGCTGGTGCTTGCAGTAAACTGTTATACACAGCGGCCTGAAGTCAGGGTCGGCGGGGGATGTGCGGATGCTGCTCCTGCTGACACGATACGGGGGATACCCTCTGCTGTCATGGATATTGCGGCCGATGCTGTGCGGGGGGGGCATTTATCGGAAGGTGAGCCCTTGCCATCGGACTTCCTGCGTATCCTGAACGCAAGGTTTACAAACGCCGGTTATATTGAAAAAACCGGCGGGTGCATGATGCCCGACATAAGCTGGTTTACAACAGCCATGGCATCGGGCATCAAATATTTTAATATGAAACTGCTGGGTCTGATGCTCGAAATCGCTCAGGAAAAAAACTGGTAATCTTATGAAACATGTAAACACCAACATTTGTGTAATAACTGCTGTTATCCTTTCTTCGGTAATCGCGGTGGCATATGACCTTTCAGTAATGTCCGCTCCTGCATCCGCTGCGGCCAAGGTTCTCCTG
>CAYTSF010000100.1:0-4859 GCA_964440335.1 uncultured Leptospirales bacterium | reverse complement strand
GTGGCCATCCTCGACAGGGGGTTCAGGCGCAGGGAGTTTTATCTCAGGGCAGAGGTGGGGGAGGAGTACAAAAATGACGAGATATACAGGCTCGCGGCTTTCTACAATGATTCCTTCCTGCCTGCAAAGATGAGGCAGAACCTTGCGGCAGGTGAACCGGCCAGGCAGGCTGTAAAGTCAGAAGACATGAAGAAATTCATGGATAACAGGAAGTCGCTGTAGATGCTGTCAGCCCCTGTCCTCGATGATTTTCAGTGAAGCATGTTCGTTGGTTGAAACATTCATGGCATCGTGGAAGACTATGATAACATCGGTCCTGGTGTTCTTCTTGATTATGAAATAGTATTCCCATGAGAGCTTTCTCACAAGGTCTATGCCCCTTCCTGATTCGGAAATTTTTTCCAAAATGTTTTCACCTGTCAGCACAGCCCTCTCTATGAGTATCTCCTGGTTTATGACTTCGTTAATGCTTCCGAGAATCCTCTCCTTTGTCAGGCGTCCGTTGTAGTCTGTTATGGATACGGCATAGGCGTTGTCGTTTCTGCAGAAGAAGAGGTCAACGTATTTTCCCTCTTCAAGTACCACCGGTTTTCTTTCAAGTTTTTCTGCGGTGAGCCCGTGGGAGTGGTATACCGCGTTGATGATCATCTCGTTGAGTATAAGGTTGATTGCCACGGTGTTATCTGCCCTGAAGCCCCACTGGTGGAGCTGGTCGATCATCATCTCGATAGCGTCGGTAATCTGCAGGGATTTGGTTATCCTGATTTTTTTCAGGTCCCGCATGTCAGGCAGGTAATACTGCAGCCCGAAAATATTCTCTTTTGTTATAAGCTTTTCGGAGAGGCCCAGCAGTTCCTCTTTGTTCACGGGTTTTCGCAGGACGTTCCCGATGCCCCTGGTAAAGATCATGTTGAAGAAAATATCGATCTTTTTGTCAGTAACCATAATCGCCGGTATGAAGGGGTAGTTCTCCTGCAGATACTCGTAGAGGTCAAAGGCATTGTCGCCGGGTAGTTCGACCTCCGCGACCAGAAGGTCATAGTCGTAGGCTTTAAGTTTGGACGCGGCGTCAAAGGCTGAGTCGCAGCAGTCAGCATGGTATCCGGCATCGCTATAAATTTTTACGAGTTCACACCTGTATTGTGACGGGTCAACAATAAGTATCCTGCGCATCCCCTGGTCCTGAATAGTTTTTCCGGGAACAACCGGCCTGAACCGGCAGATATGGATAATTATTCAGATTGCCCCTCCTGTCATTCAATTTTTTTAAAAAAAAGACACAACCGGGATTTTTTTATAGAAATTTATTCAGCTTTTAATATTTGGGTTGATTAATTTTAAAAAAACACCGATAAAATTATATATCACCATACTGCCATGCTTCTTTACAGAATCCAGGTCCCGGCAGGTTGATTCCGGGCATATGCTTGTAATGGGTATGCGGGCGATATAAAATGCAAAGCGAATGTTCCAGGAGGATATATGAAAAAGCTGTTTTCGATGGTTGCACTTTTTTTCATCATCATACCATTTGTTATCTCCGCAGAGCCGGGGAGCCGTGATTCTGCGAATCTTACCGAACTGGGAAAGATTTATGACAAGCAGATACTTGAGCTGTACACTGATATACAAAAGCTCATTGCAGAAGGGAAGTTCATGGAGAACAAGGATATCAAGTCACTCCCTTATCAGTCAGAACTCAACTATGGCCCTGATCCTAAAAGCCCGCAGTATATAGAGCTTACCAAGCACATTTATAACCGCAGCACTGAGTTTGGTGGGGAAGTAATAGGGTACGAAGAGAAGAGGATGCAGATATACACTGACGGCAAATCCGTCACCAAGCTTGTGACAATTATTCATAAGAAAAATTTCAGGTCTCTCGACGAGGAGATGGTGACCATGACTGATCCCTCACCCATGAGCGAAGGAACGGACGATATCACCCTTTCACATGTGTATAACAAGAAAGTGCTGATAAAAGATAAAAAGCTTTCTGAAGTTGAAAATACTCTTGATTCACCAATAAGGAACAATGTGAAAATACAGTTCATAATTCCCAACCTGGCAATACTGAACAACATGCTTGTTTTTATCACAGAGGTCAATTCAAAGGATACAAAAGACGCCGACAAAAAAATGGCGGAGTTCCTCAAGAAGGCTGTTCTTTATTAGAAGAAACCATGGCGTGATAAAAAAAGCCGGCATACAACAGGGGCCGGCTTTTTTAATGCCTGTGGATTTTCCGGAAGACTTCAGCAATACCTGCAATGATTATTATTTCAACCTGTCATCCTTTATGGTTTGCGTATGTAAAAAACTTGACGCTTGATGTATATTGGAATTAATCAGCCCTGATGAGGAATTATACCGCTCGTAAAAATTGAGGTAAAGATGAAGATAGCTGTAGCTGGAACAGGTTATGTGGGATTATCGATAGCTGTACTCGCGGCGCAGCGGCATGAGGTAATTGCCGTTGATGTTATACAGGAGAAGGTTGACCTGATAAATAAGAGAATATCGCCCATTGAAGACCATGAGATATCGGACTTCCTGGCGAACAAAAAGCTGGACCTTAAAGCAACCATGAATCCAGAAGAGGCATACAGGAATGCTGACCTGATTTTTGTCGCGGGCCCCACAGATTATAATTCCGAAGGAAATTTTTTTGATACATCGGTGATTGAGAGAATATTTGATGATATAGCCAGGTTCAATCCCAAGTCCATTGTCTGTATAAAGTCCACCATACCGGTAGGCTATACCGTTAATATTAAAAAACGCTACCCCGGCATGAAGCTCATCTTTTCGCCTGAATTTCTGCGCGAGGGGAAGGCTCTTTACGACAACCTGCATCCATCGAGGATCATCGTCGGTGAAAAATCCGCTGAGGCAGAGGTGATCGCGCAGGTGCTCAGGGAGGGGTCGCTCGATGCAGATACCCCGGTCCTCTTCACCGAACCCACTGAGGCCGAGGCCATAAAGCTCTTCGCAAATTCGTACCTGGCTCTGCGCATTGCCTACTTCAATGAACTTGATTCATACGCGCTGAAATACAACCTGGACACAAGGCAGATCATTGAAGGAGTGGGGCTTGACCCCCGCATAGGGCTCCACTACAACAATCCGTCATTCGGCTTCGGCGGGTACTGCCTGCCAAAGGACACAAAGCAGCTCAGGGCAAACTACGAGAATGTTCCCAATAACATTATACAGGCTATCGTTGATTCGAACATCACAAGGAAGGACTTCCTGGCCGATGTAATAATCTCAAAGAGGCCCGAGCGCGTGGGCATATACAGGCTGGTGATGAAGGAGGGCTCTGACAATTTCAGGGCTTCGTCGATACAGGGTATAATGAAGCGCATCAAGGCCAAGGGGATCGAGTGCGTCCTCTACGAGCCCGCGCTCAGGGAAAGCCATTTCTTTCATTCGAGGAAGATCGAGTCACTGGATGAGTTCAAGAAGGTTTCTGACGTCATTGTGGCAAACAGGATGCACCCTGACCTGGAGGATGTGAAGGAGAAGGTCTTTACGCGGGACCTCTTTACCAGGGACTGATTTCATGGAAGGGCAGGGTTATTTTCCCCTGCTCTTTTTGGATGCGTTCACCAGGCGCAGAAAGTCTTCCCAGTCCTTCTCGTCAACAATCCTCCAGTTCCCCTTGCCCCTCTCTTTTTCCACCATGTCGCGCTTCCTGTTTTTTACGCCAATACGCATGGTAACAGCGAACCACAGAAGCGCGCATGTAACAAAGGCCGATGAAAAAAAGATAAATTTTATCGTTGCGCCCGAGGGGCCTGCAAGTGCCTTTTTCATGGCAATGAGGAGAATGCCGTAGCTTAATCCGAAGACCCCGAAGCATACCATTATGGCGATGGCAAGGCCTGCGCGCCAGGCCCGGTCAGTGAGTATCTCTTTAAGCGACAGTTCAAGTTTATGCTGCGCTGATGTTGACTCGTTGAAGTCAAGCTCCATTTTAGAAAACACAGTGCCGGGTACTACCCGCTCGATGTTCTCTGTAAGTATGCTTCTGAATGTGTATGTTTTCATTTCATGCTCCGCAGTTTAATCCTTAACTAAACGTAACCATGTGATAGTATGTTTACCGGAAATTATTTGTAAAGTAAATTTATCAGGCATGCGCATCATTGTCCTGGATTCCGGGTATCCTTTTGAGGGTAAACTGTTTTATAGGGATTCTCCGGGTACTTGTAAACGCTTTTGCCGGTGAGCTTCTGCAGGTAATTACTGCTGATCCAGGATGGCACATCGTGTATCTGTAAATCCCTTGAGAATGGAACGCAGAAATTCACAAAGTTGAATGAAGCCACGCACAGCGTGATGAAGAGGGCGTAAACGTAGCCCGGAAGCTGTGATCCCACCCTGAAAAGAGATGAGAGCTTTTCTCCGGCCAGGTTGAAAAGGAGTACTGCCCAGAGCACCATGAACATGTTGGGTATTATCCAGAACTCGAAGTAATATGGCTCCCAGAATACCGCGAGGAGGAAAAAAGCCCCTCCGGTCATGATCATGAAGAGCAGAGTGCGGCCGTAACGGAGCCACATCCATGGCAGGAAGGTAATCGTGCCAATCAGAAGTACCAGCATAAAAATTGCGACCTGGTTGAAATGGAATGCGGCCTGATCTTTTGAACCGTTTGCAGTGAAATCGTACCTGAGGGGGAAATCCCTGAGGCAGTAGAAGTATTCTTTGGAAGGCGGCACAAGGAATGATGATGTGAAACCGTATGCGGTCGCAGGAGCATCAAACTCCTTTATTCCCCTGCCCCACTGGCCGTAGGCCATGTAGAAAAAAAGCCATTGCTGGAACGTGAGGTTGCGGAAGTAGGAACTCTT
>CAYTSF010000099.1:9787-11906 GCA_964440335.1 uncultured Leptospirales bacterium | reverse complement strand
AAATCTTTAGTTATTTGCTTGTCATTTGCCATACGCCATTCCAGTTACTCGGACATTTTTCGCTCGTCCTTTCTTTAAATACTTCGGTAAGTTTTAAACTGCATTTGCTGAACTTTTTGCGCGCCTCGTTCCAGTTACCTTTATAATAAAGTTCAAGCGCCAGCTCAAATTGGGTGATATCCTTTTTCAGGCTGTCTTTCATCTCTGAAGCTATTATCGGCCAGTAGACCTTCTGCGCCTTTGTTTTTCCCTTTACCATAACACGGTCAATTTCAAGGAAGTATATCCCATGGTCGGCAACATTTGCTTCTATGTCACCCTTGACGTATTCTGAACATATCACAGGTACCTTGTAGATCCTTGTGAGACCTTCCATCCTTGATGCCGCGTTTACATTATCACCTATTACAGTATTTGTCATGCGAACATACGATCCGAGTGTTCCATAAAAAACGCTCCCGCCGTCAATACCTACACCTATCTCAAGAAGAACAGCCTTATAAACCTGCAGCTCATCCTTGTTCATCTTGCCCTTCTCTGACTCAATTTCATCCTTTATTTTCTCCATCCTGAGCCTGAGAAGCTGTGTAACTTCGTGGAGTTTATACGCCGAGAGTACGGCCTGGTGCGACTTGTTGTCCTTGGAATCATCGAGAGCGCCATATACCGCAAGGAGCGCATCCCCAATAATTGATCCGATCACACCGTCGTACCTTATAATCTCCCTGATTGCCCTGTCATAATGGAGGTTCAGCAGTTTTATAATATCATTGCCCAGGGTTTCAGTAATATACGTAAAGCTCTTGATGTCTGAGAAAAGTATAGTGAGGTCCTTCTTGGTTCCCTCGAGTTTGACCTCCCTGTCCCTGTAAGCCTTGGCAACAATGTCGCTGTTGGCAAATTTCTGGAATATGTTTACGAGGTTACCCACTGTACTTGAAAGGGAGTTGAACGCGACACCCATGTAGGTAATATCGTCATTGGTGGCCCCCTTGAGGTCAATCAACCGCAGTTCAGAGCTCTGCAACATCTGCATGATGGACTTTGTAATAATCCTGATAAACCGGAGAAGCCTTCTCATGATAATAACACCAATAACGGCGGATAATACCGTTATTATGACAATGATGATACTGACCCGTATAAAAATTGCCTTTGATTCACTATAGAATTCATTCTCCTCTTCAGCCCTGAGTATATAGAGGTCCCACCGGGGATTGTATTTAAAAATTCCGAAGTAGGCTCCATTATTAAACCAGAACCTGAGGTGCCCCTCAGTCTCCTCGCCGGTGTTGCTGTCTATCATATGCTGAAGTGCCTTTGCATCGAGAAATTTTTCAGATTTTGTAAATTTCGATGCCTGAAACTGGATAATGCTGTCCTTCTTGATGCCCAGCACAACAGCCTTTTCATTCTTGATCTCGTTAAGTCCCTTGCTCTCAATACTCTTAATCGATTCCTCAAGGTTCCTGTCAAAACGGTATATCTCGTACTGGTTGTTGCAGTACGAATACATGGTCTTAAGGTCCTTGATAAGAAGCTGGTTCATGAGCTTCAGTAATTCAGATCGATTAAAAAGAAGGTTAACGTAATTGGAAGCCAGGTTTGAAAGAAGAATGAAAAGGGTAAAAGTCAGAACAATCTTAGTTGTAACTCCTACAACTCTTGTTTTTTGCGTATTTTTACCGAACATTTTCCCTTTACCCCGTTTTCTTTTTATATTAAAAATTTTAAAACAAAAGTCAGTACTATTCCGGGAACTACAATTATGCATATACCACCCGCATGGGCTATGTCAACTAAATAAAGAGCTGTAAAAAACTATTTCAGTAATAATTCCTGAATATATATTTTAGTGTAAAAAGAAAAATTATATGCCACCGCCGCCGAAGGCGGCGGGAGCAATAGAGCCTTATCTACTTTAAAAAAGTTAATTAATAAATACTGAAACTATTTATTAATTTTAAGAAAAGATCAGGCTAAAAGAAATAATTCTCCAAAAAAAAATTCAAATACCGATAATTTATCCAGAGTACCGGAATTTTTTATTTCCCGACAGAGGTTTCAACATGAATAATAACGCAGTACCAACAGAAGCGATATCAATCTATAACAGCGC
>CAYTSF010000099.1:6012-9687 GCA_964440335.1 uncultured Leptospirales bacterium | reverse complement strand
CTGGAGGCAGTTCATTTTTTATGCGGGGATTTTATGATTGAAGGCTCCGATTACCAGAGATCAATAGCGCTCATGTGCAGGGACTTTCTTGGACAGGTTGAGAACATGAGAGAACTGATTATGGAGAATGACCTCCTGGACAGGATCACATCCGTCATTATTGAAGAGGGGGATGAGGACCTCTTTCATATCAGGAACCTGGAAGCCCACATGTTTAAATATGAATCAAGGCTTCTCTCAATATACTCGAAGAACCCGGAGAACCAGTTCCTTGAAAGGCTTTACAGGCGGGCTGCCAGCCTCAGGGAAATGTGCGCCAACCTGCTGCGTGAAGTAATCGAAACAAAACCGGACTGATACTCACATGGAGCATATCCTGAAACTCCCCTTTCTCATGAAATCAATAAGATCAGGATTCACCTCAGTCCCGTCCAGGGCCTGGGCAAGGTAGACGGCATCTTCGTACATGACCACCTGGTTTCTTTTATCAGTATAGTTGCCGTTCCATTCAAGAAATTCGCTCCTGATTATAATCATGGCAAAATAAACGGCCATGAGGTCGTCGACATGCTCACAGTCATCATTGATACAGCAGGCCACATCGAATGTTGTGCCATCGGGCTCCCAGTAGTTCTCCTTTGCCACTTCGAGGGCGGTGATCCATTCCCCGTCGGAACAACTGAAAAATTCATCTGTCTCAACATTCTGAAGAAGGTAAAACATTTTTTTCTCCGGCAATCATGATCCTTTCATCTGAATGATTCTCATACAGAATACATTGCGTCAAGCTAAAAGTTGTTGCATCCGGCAGAACGTAAAATATTATCGAAGGGGATATTTCAGAATAAACCTGATGAAAAAACCGGACAGAATTTTAAAAGAAATTAAAATCGAGGCTCTTACCCTTATCTCTGCTGCAAAAACCGGTGGGTTGCCGGTTACATCACCTAAACTCCAAGCCTTCTTGCGTTTGTGACAAACACATCCTCCAGCGTGGCCGGTATCTTCTCAAGGCTGTATTTTTTTATGCCGCTATGCGCCATAACCTGTCTGACAGCATTACGCAGGTTGTAGCCCCTGCCGCAGAGTATATGTATGTTGCTCCCGAAGATTGCCGCCTCTTCAACAAAGGGGAGCAGCCGGATCGTATCGAAGAGCCTGATGAAGTCGTCAACGGCGAGAGAATATACGTCGTAGTCCAGGCCCCGCTTCAGTGCTGCGGGGGTATCAAGGGCAATGATCTTCCCTGCGATAATGAGCGCCATGCGGTCACAGTGCTCGGCCTCGTCCATGTAATGGGTCGTCACAAATATTGTCTTGCCGCTGCGCGAAAATCCGTAAATGAGGTCCCAGAAGTTGCGGCGCATAATCGGATCAACACCGGAGGTTGGCTCATCGAGAAAGAGTATGGGCGGGTCGTGGAGTATGGCGCACCCCAGGGCAAGCCTCTGTTTAATGCCGCCGGGAAGCGAGGCCACCATGTGGTTCATGCGATCCCCGATCCCCGCCATTTCGTGTACGAAGTGCATGCGTTCGCGCAGTCTGCTGCCTGCAAGCCCGTAAAGCTGGCCGAAGAATATAAGGTTCTCCCGGACGGTGAGATCATTGTAGAGCGAGAACTTCTGCGACATGTACCCGATGGTATTCTTTATCTCCTCCTGCTCCTTTACTATGTCGTAACCGGCAACAGCACCGGTACCTTCCGTGGGGGCAATAATGCCGCAGAGCATTTTTATTGTTGTGGATTTTCCTGCACCGTTTGGCCCCAGGAAACCGAAGATCTCCCCTTCCCCCGTTGAAAAACTTATATGCTCAACCGCAGTAAAGTCGCCGAAACGCCTGGTGAGCCCTTCAACCTGAACCGTAACCACTATTCGAACCCCCTGCTGAACCTTCTTATACTCAGAAAGAAAAGGATAGCGCCCAGAATTCCAAGCGCGGCTATGTTGTGCCACAACAACGCGAATCCGGAGCCCTTAAGAAATATGCCGCGCAGCATCTCTATGAAATAATATAGCGGGTCAAGCCTTGTAATATACTGAAAGAATTCCGGCATGGCATAGACCGGGAATGCAAATCCTGAAAAGAGTATGGCCGGTATAAAGAAAAGAAAAGATGAAAGCATGGCCTGCTGCTGCGTTGCAGAAATTGTTGAAATATAAATGCCCACAGCAAGGGCGCAGAGTATATAAAAAACTCCGGCAACAAGGAGAAGCATAAAACTTCCGTTAAACGGCACTGCGAACCATGCAATTGAAACGATCGTGATTACCACGATGTCGATAAAACCAATTATGGCAAAGGGAAGTGCCTTGCCTGCGACGAATTCTGCGGGCCGCAGCGGAGAGACTATGAGCTGGTCCATTGTCCCGCTCTCCCGTTCCTTGACAACGGACATGGATGTCAGCATGGTTGTGATGAGTGTGACCAGCAGCCCCAGTATACCGGGCAGGTAGAAGTTCCTGCTTTTAAGTTCAGGATTGAACAGCGATCGTTCCCTCACCTCAACCGGTTTCTTCAGGACTATCCCACCTGCACCCCGTGCAAGAACCGACATGGCGATCCTGCTCTTCATGGACTCAAAGGAATAATCCCCAGATATGATATTAACGTACGCGACGATCACGCCAGCCCGCATCGAATCTGTGCCATCTACAATTATCTGGATCGATGTCCCCCTGCCCGTGTTCATGTCCCTGGAAAATCCGGCCGGAATCTCCAGGTACATGTCGGCCTTTTTCGTATCGAGCAGGCTGTCTGCCTCCGACGGTGAACTGACGGAATATTCATGGATAAAGTACCCGCTCGCGGTAAACCTCCTCTGAAACATCCTGCTCTCCTGCGACCTGTCGTTGTCCAGCACGGCCATCTTCACCATGGCGACGTCGGTGTTTACCGCATAACCAAAAAGCAGAAGCATAATTACAGGCACGCCGAACAGTACCATCCTCATTCTCCTGTCGCGGAGCATCTGCCTGAACTCCTTGACCATGATACTCCTTACAATACTTTTCCTGAGCAGCAGTTTGTTCATTTCAGTTCCTCAATTTTCGGGCAGCGTGAGCCTGAGCTTTTTCATGCATACGACAAGAATGATGGTCGTAAAAATCATAAGGAAAAGTATCTGCATCCTGAGCATTGATGCGCCCGCACCTTTTAAAGCGATGGACTTGGCAATAAGTATCATGTATTTTGCCGGAATGATGTATGTGAATCCCCTGAGAAAAGCCGGCATGTTCTCAATAGGAAAGATGAACCCGGACAGGATAAACGAGGGGAGATAGGTTGTAACCATGGCAAACTGGACAGAGAGCACCTGCACCCTGGTCGCTGCTGATATGAGAATGCCCATACCCGATGTGCTCATGAGAAAAAGCAGCGAGAGGAGGCAGAATTCCACAATACTCCCGTTGAAGGGCACGTCGAAAATAAAATACCCGGCGCAGACCGTGAGGACGACGTCGAAAAGGCCGATGAAAATATAGGGGATGAGCTTGCCCGCAAGGAGCTCCCATGAACGCACCGGCGTGGTGATGAGAGTTTCCATGGTCCCCCTCTCCCACTCGCGCGATATGGTGAGCGAGGCGATCAGCGCGGATATGATCGCAAGGAAAAGGACAATGAGGCCGGGGATGATGAAATTCCTGCTCTGGAGTTCCGGATTGTACCAGACCC
>CAYTSF010000099.1:0-5912 GCA_964440335.1 uncultured Leptospirales bacterium | reverse complement strand
TGTTTATGGCCGCGTCAAGTTCTTTGTAGCTCTTCACGTACCCGACGATATCCAGGTACTCGGTCATGGAGAACTTCTCTGCGAGCCGCCTCGATGTCTGCGTGTTGTCCTGGTCATACACCGCCATTTTCACATGGCGCACATCAACCGTAAGCGCATAACCGAAAAGTATAAGCAGGAAAAGCGGTGCAAAGAGGGAGAGTATGAGGCTCCTTGTGTCACGCCTGATCTGTATCCACTCCTTCCATGAAATGGCTCCTATCCTCTGAAGCGCACCGGACACCTTCATGACTCACCGCCCGGTACTGTTATTTCCATGAAACAGTTTTCAAGGTTAGGTACGCTCTCCAGCATCCTGTGAACCTTTACTTTTCCTGACAGGATACTTTTAATCTCCCTCTGTCCCTTTGCGCTGCTCTCTACAAATACTTTTATGGACAATCCCTCATGTATGATGTTCCTGAACCTGCCGCTCATTTTAAGGAGCCTCTCGCACTCCCACACATCATCGGCCACAACCTCAAGCATCGTGCCGCCTATAGATGCCTTTATCCCGGACGGCGTACCCGATGTGATAAACCTGCCGTTATGCATGAGCGCAACCCTGTTGCAGCGTTCAGCCTCGTCGAGGTAGGCCGTGGTCACGACAATGGTCACACCACCGGCAAGCAGATCGTACAGGATCTTCCAGAACTCGCGCCGCGATACAGGATCAACGCCGTTTGTCGGTTCATCGAGCAGTATGAGCGAGGGGCTGTGCACCAGGCAGCAGGCCAGGCCGAGTTTCTGTTTCATGCCACCGGAAAGTTTTCCGGCCAGCCTTGCGGCAAATGGTTCAAGCCTGCTGAAGTTATAGAGGGCCGGCATGCGTTTATTAATCTCCCTCTTTGAGAGGCCGAAGAGCCTTCCAAAAAAATATATGTTCTCTTCAACGGTCAGGTCCTCGTACAGTCCGAACCTCTGGGGCATGTACGCAAGGTTCTCCTTCAGCCTGTACCTGTCCTTTGAAACATCCCTCCCCATGACCTCGATGAGTCCCGAAGTGGGCTCCAGTATCCCGGAGACAAGCCGCAGCAGCGTGCTCTTGCCTGCGCCGTCAGGCCCCACAATGCCGAAGATTTCACCCTTCGCAACAGTGAAATCCAGTCCGTCAACTGCGCGGGTCTCTCCGAAGGTTTTATGCAGGGCCGCGGTGCGTATCACTTTCCGCTCCCGGTAATAATTAATGCATCTGCCGGCATCCCGGGTTTAAGGCTCATGTCAGGATTGTCGATTGTGACTTTTACGGCAAATACAAGCTTCACCCTTTCATCCTTTGTCTGTATGGTCTTTGGCGTAAATTCGGCTTTGTTGGATATTGAAACCACGCGACCCTCAAAAACTTTTCCAGGGAAGGAATCAACAGTAACATTGACCTTCTGCCCGATCTTCACCTCTCCAAGCCTGACCTCGTTCACGTATATGTACATCCACACCTTCGACAGGTCAGCCACTGTCATAATGGCGGTCCCGGGGAATGCCATCTCACCCTGCTCAATGTTCGTATCAAGCACCACACCGTTAATGGGGGAATAGATCACCGCGTACTTTATGGCTGCATTGACATTGTCCAGCGCAGCCCTGGCCATCCTGTATGCGGCCTCTGCTCCGTCATAGGCGCTGCGCGAAACCGATCCGGTCTCGTAGAGCCCCTTGATCCTCCGGTAATTTTTTTCCGCATTAACAAGCGCCGCGAGGGCTGAATTTTTCATGGCCGAGAGTTCATCGAACTCCAGCCTGACGAGAAGGTCATCCCTGCTCACCGTATCACCCTCTGCGTGTGCGATCTCCGCGACCCTGCCGCTGATCTTTGAACTTATATCGATCTCTGTGACCTCAATGGTGCCTGACCCTTCAATCCGTCCAGGACCTTCACCGGTGTGCCTGAAGACCTCAAAATACAGGGTAGCAGCAGTAACTGCTGCAACAAGTACAACCGGCGCAACAATATTCTTTTTCATGGCTATTTTCCCTCCAGTATGACTGAGTCATCTTCGGTGCATGTCTCTTTTTTAAGCGCGGCCAGGGAAACGTAATATGTATAGAGCGCATTTATGTAGCCGGTCCGCGCAGTGGTAAGGCCGAGCTGTGCAGAGAGCAGATCGGAGTTTTTGATAAGTCCGGCCCTGTAGCTCTCCCGTGCTATGCGCAGCCCCTCCTCTGCTGTTTTCACGTTATCCTTCTGCGACTGAATCGTAAGGTACGACGTAAAAAGTTTATTATAACTTGCTTTGACCGATATGGATATCACTCGCTTTATCCGCGCCAGCTCCTCCCTGGCCTCACCGGCCTTCAGCTCCTCGGTCCGGCCCGAGTCCCTCGTTGAATCAAAGGGCAGAAGCGAGTTCCACCTGTAGGTGGCCGCGATGCGCACCTGCCACGTCTCCTGCCACTGGTCGTCACCTGTTATCTGCGACATGTCTATGGGCAGGTCCATGGTAACAGGATCAGCCTGCGAATACCCGTAATAACCTGAAACTGAAAAGGTCGGCCACAGGTAATAGGAACTGTCACGCTCTGCCGCATCTTCGGCAATCTCCCCCTTTTTTGTCACCTGCATCACCTCGGGCCTGTTTTTCAGAGCGAGCATGACCAGCCGCTCAATCCTCGCGTCAGCATCGGCATCGCTCACGCTCCTGACCTCAACATCAAGTATTGCCCTGTCGGGCTCATATTTGTTATCATCAAATCCTAAAAGATAATTAAAGATCTCAAGCGCGGTGCGCCTGTTATTCTCGGCCTCCAGCAGTGCAGGCTCCTGGTTCTTCAGTTCAACCTGCGCCTGCAGCAGCTCAAACTTCGGGACACTCCCCTTCTTGTACATGTTCTCTACGTCCCTGAGATTCGACGTGTACATGTCAATAGCCTCTTTCCGCAGTGCCACGATCTCGCCGCAGAAGAGGTAATCGAAATAGCCCTTTATCACGTTGAATACAATTTCGTTCCTGATTCTGCGCATCTCCTCAGTTGCGACGATATAGGCGTTTCTCGCAACCTGCAGGTTATTGTAGAAAACCCCGGGGTTAATGATAAATCTTAACTGGACAACTTTGATGTCAACCTGGCCATCGCTCAGGCTCATGAAACCCTTATCTGCATACTGCCTGGTGAGGGATGCCTCTGACTCGACCAGTGGCATCAACTGGCTCCAGGCCATGTTTACCTGTTCATCCGCCTCCTTTGCCTTCAACTGCGCGATCTTGTACTCACGGTTGTTATCAAGGGCTCTCCTCACAGCGTCATCGAGCGAAATAGTTTCTGAAGCGGAATATGCAGGGTGCAGAAACAGTCCGAGCACCAGCCCCGCACAGGTGAAGTATTTTATGCATCTGTTCATTTCAGCCCTCCCTCTCCAGTAAACCGTGTAATACTATAGTTAAATAATTCTCCCTGAACGATTCAAGATAATTGCCCGAGAAAAGCTTCTCCTCAAGAAAAGTCCCCTGCATGGGCATCCTGACCATGTTAAAAAAAAGAATCCCCCCGACAAGCTGTATAAACGTATAATATGGATCGAGGGATTTAAACTGCCCGCTACCCGCCCCCCTGCCGAAAAGGGACTCAATGAGCTGTACCATGGGCAGAACAAGTGTTGGGATTGCAATTTTCCGGAAAAAATCCCCTCCGCTTGCAAGCTCCCGAAGCATTGTTTTAACAACATTCCGGTCAAGGGAATCCACCAGTGTAATGTAATTATCCAGGAGCGATCTGAGCACCACAACCGGATCATCAGAAATAGAAACCACACCACTCAGTCTGTTAAAGATCATGGCCGTATTCTCCCTGATTACCCTTTCGTACAGCACCTCTTTGTTTTCGAAATAATAATAGATCATTGCCTTGTTCACACCGGCCCTCTCCGCGATCCGGTCGACCCTTGCTCCGGAATACCCGAACTCGCCGAATTCCTCAAGAGAGGCTTTCAGTATTTTTTCTTCGGTAACAAGCTTATCCCTGTTTTTATTCATCAGGAGTGCCTCTTTAAAATAGCTTTACTAACTAACTATTTAGTTAATTAACCGGTAAAAGTCAAGTATTTTCATGAAAAAATCTTGAATTTATTACGTTTCATCCAGGTTATTCCGGCATATAATGTATAAAATGGTGGATTATGAAAAACATCTGTGTATTCTGCGGCTCAAGCAGCGGCAATAATCCCGTTTACAGTAAAACTGCCGCAGAACTAGGCAGGCTCCTGGCAGAGCATTCATACAACCTGGTCTATGGCGGAGGTAACGTGGGGCTCATGGGGATACTATCCTCCAGCGTCATGGATAACGGCGGAGAGGTAACAGGAATCATCCCCGTACTCCTGCACTCCATGGTCCCTCACCGTAAAATTTCAGAACTGATCGTGGTGAAGGATATGCATGAACGCAAATCCCTCATGTACAGGCTGTCAGACGCATTCGTATGCATGCCCGGCGGAATCGGCTCCCTGGACGAGCTGCTCGAATCCTTCACCTGGCTGCAGCTTGGATATCACAGCAAACCCGTATGCGTGCTGAACATAAACGGTTTCTACGCCGGGCTACTGTCACAGCTTGATTTCATGGTCACAGAGGGTTTCCTGCGCAGGGAAGTTCTCGGTTCACTCATTGTGGCGCAGAGTATCGATGAAATCCCCGGACTTTTAAGTTCCTTCATTGAAAAAAATTGTTGAAGAAAAAAATTCATCGACACAGTATATCTGTAAAATGTATCTGTCAGAACAATTCCTTCCCGTCTTAACTTGTTAAGACGGGAAGCGAAGTTTAACAAAAAATTCTTTATGGAGGATTATCATGTCAAAATCAGCTGACACAAAAAAAGATGTAAAAAAGAAACCCACAAAGACGCCAAAAGAAAAGAAGCAGGAAAAAATAGAAAAAAAGAACAAAAAGGAGCAGTAACCACACAGGCGGAACTGCTTAAAATGGCAGGCAGCGGGTATAGGCCCGACGGGCAGACCCGGGCAGCATTATCAAAGGATGGTTTATGGATACAATATCAAGGATATACTGCCAGAGCCTTAAACTACGGGCTTATACGGTTGTCTCGCCGCAGACCGTAAGCGAAATTGTTTCGCTTCACAGAACATCACCCAACGGCACATACGCCCTCGGCCGGACAATAAACGCCTCGGCGCTCCTTGGTGCCACACTTAAACCTGAATCAAACCAGAGCATACTCGTCAAGTTTTCAGGCGACGGCCCCGTGGGCGAGATACATGTACAGTCTGATGCCTTCGGCAACATACGCGGTTACATTGCAAATCCGGCACCCGATCTCGACCAGGACATTGGACGCATAAGCTTTTCCAGGTCAATAGGTGCGGGATTTCTCACCGTCACAAAAGACATCGGCGCAGGTGAACCGTACAAGTCAGTCACACCTCTGTTATACGGTGAAGTGGCGGCAGACCTGAGCTATTACCTCACCATGTCAGAGCAGATTCCCTCTGCGGTAATACTGGGCCTTAACCTCGACAGGGATGGCAACATCAGGTCATCGGGCGGAATCCTCATTCAGACATTCCCCGACACTGAACCTGAAGTGATAGAGACCGTTGAAAAAAACATAAAGTCCATGACCGTATCACTCGCTGACCTTCTTGAAAAGGGTGAAAACATCTACAGCGTAGTGTCTATGATCCTTGGAAGCAACGACATTGACATTCTAAGCTCCGGGCCCCTTAAACACAAGTGCAGGTGCAGTCACGACATGCTGCTCCGGCTTCTTAACACCATTCACAAAGACGAGCTTCACGACATGATACTGAAGGATAAAGGCGCGTCTGTCACATGCACCTTCTGCCGGAAAGAATATTCATTCACAGAGGATGAGCTTAAATCCATTTTACAAACAGCCACAACCGGCAGCAATTCCTGAAA
>CAYTSF010000098.1:6615-12981 GCA_964440335.1 uncultured Leptospirales bacterium | reverse complement strand
TTCTTCATCTTTCTCCAGAGGGTCGAGGAATCTATTCCAAGGTCGCGGGCGGTTTTTGAACGGTTGCCTGAATTGCGGTCCAGTGCGCGGGTTATGTATAATCTCTCCACTTCATCAAGCGTCAGGTTTTCGGCAAGGACGCTGCCGCTTTGCCTGAAATGCTGAGGCAGGTGGTTGCGGGTGATATATGCCTCACGGCAGAGGACAAATGCGTGCTCAATAATGTTTTCAAGCTCGCGCACGTTTCCGGGAAAGCTGTAATCCATGAGGATGTTCATTACCTCATCGGTGACACCCTCGATATTCTTTCTTTTAAGCACATTGTACTTTTTTATGAAGTGGTTAACAAGAAGTGGGATATCCTCGCTCCTGGAGGCAAGCGACGGCAGACTTATATTGATGACATTGATCCTGTAAAAAAGGTCTTCCCGGAAAGAACCCTTCTTCACCTCATGGGACAGATCCCTGTTTGTTGCTGCTATTATGCGAACGTCGGATCTGACCATGGTGTTTGTGCCAAGAGGCTCGTAGACACGCTCCTGTATGAACCTGAGAAGCTTGGCCTGGATAGCCGGAGATATCTCACCTATCTCATCAAGAAAAATAGTTCCACCCTCTGCTGCTGCTATCCTGCCGGGCCTGTCCCTCCTGGCATCGGTGAAGGCTCCAGCCTTGTAACCGAAAAGCTCTGATTCAAGCAGGTTGTCTGGAACAGCGGCACAGTTTATAGGAACAAGGGGCTTCCCCTTTCTTTCGCTGAGACTGTGCAGGGCGCGCGCCACAAGCTCCTTACCTGTACCGCTGGGGCCTCCTATGAGCACCGTGCTGTCGCTTGCCGCAATATCCGGAAGAATGGCAAAGAGGTCTTTAAAATACCTGCTGCGGCTTACTATGTCCTCAAGCGTGTACCCGGCCTCGATCTCCTTGCGAAGTGTTTCAATGGCTGTTATGTCGCGGAACGTTTCAACACCGCCAAAGACCTCACCCTTTTCATTTTTCAGAAGCGCGGTGCTCACCGTGATCGGCACCTTCTCTGCCCTGGAGTTTACTATGTACACGGTCTTGTTTATAATGCTGCGCCCCGTGCTCATGGTCTCCTTCAGTGCGCAGGAGTGTTCACAAATACTGGCATGGAACACCTCAAAGCAGAGCTTGCCCGTGGCTTCATCCGGGCTTATCCCCAGTATTTCGGCAGCTGCCCTGTTCATCCATGTAATGCGGAAATCCATGCCCACGGTAAATACACCGTCCGCGATGCTGTCCAGTATTATGTTTTCCTGATGCTTTTCCATGACAATGACAGGCTCAAAGCCCGATGTGAAATGTAAACAGAAAAATCATAATCCTGCCATCTCTACTTTATATCTGCATGGTACTCCTGCAGAGACTTGACAGCGCCATTCCCCTTTTTGCGCGCCTCGATCCCCTTTACTGCCGCCAGTGCAGCGGACATTGTTGTGATATAGGGTATCTTGAACTTGATGGCGGCCTTGCGTATGTAGGAGTCATCATACTCGCTGCGCGGGCCGCCGGGGGTGTTTATGATAAACTGAATGTCGTTGTTGGTGATTTTATCAATGATATTGGGGCGTCCCTGGTGCACCTTGTTCACAGGCTCGGTCTCAATGCCGTTTTCCAGGAGGAACGCATGGACCCCCTTTGTGGAAAGAATCTTAAATCCCAGGCGCTGAAGATCACGCGCAGCGGCAAGCGCCTCGGGCCTGTCCTTCTTATTTACAGTGATGAGCACTGTACCGGCAAAGGGGAGGAACATACTTGCGGCCTCCTGGGATTTATAGAACGCAAGGCCGAATGAATCCGCAAGGCCGAGCACCTCACCCGTTGAACGCATCTCCGGGCCAAGCACAGGGTCAACTTCAGGGAACATGTTGAATGGAAACATGGACTCCTTTACTCCGAAGTGGGGCACATTTTTACGCACCAGGTTCAGGTCTTTGATCTTCGCACCCATCATCACCTGCATTGCTATTCGAGCCATGGGGATGTTGCATACTTTTGATACGAGCGGAACCGTACGCGATGCCCTGGGATTGGCTTCAAGGATGTACACCTTGTCGTTCGCAATGGCATACTGTATGTTCATGAGGCCCTTAACCCCAAGTTCAATGGCTATGCGTCTTGTGTATTCCTCGATTGTCTGGATGTGCTTTGCCGGGATGCTCACAGGCGGAATAACACACGCCGAGTCGCCTGAATGCACTCCCGCCTGTTCAATGTGCTCCATAACCGCCGGCACGAAGGCATCAACGCCGTCGCATATGGCGTCAGCCTCGACCTCCATGGCGTTCTCAAGAAACTTGTCTATGAGCAGGGGCCTGTCGGGCGATACGTCAACCGCTGCCTTTACATACTGCGTCAGCATATCCGGATAGTGGCACACCTCCATTGCGCGGCCTCCCAGAACATATGAGGGCCTTACAATTATGGGGTAGCCTATTCGTTCAGCTATCTCCAGTGCCTGGTCAAGTGTACTTGCCATGCCCGATACGGGCTGCGGTATGCCCAGTTTCTCCATTACAATGCGGAACCTGTCGCGGTCTTCTGCAAGGTCAATGGAATCAGGACTTGTGCCGAGTATGTTAACGCCGTTCTTTTTCAGCTCATCAGCAATATTGAGGGGCGTCTGACCGCCGAACTGCACAACAACCCCAAGGGGCTTCTCCTTGTTGTATATCGAGAGCACGTCCTCCACAGTAAGCGGCTCGAAGTACAGCTTGTTGGACGTATCGTAGTCAGTAGAAACAGTCTCGGGGTTGCAGTTGACCATGATCGATTCGTAGCCCAGGTCTCTCAGCGCGAAGGCAGCATGAACACAGCAGTAGTCAAACTCTATCCCCTGGCCTATACGGTTGGGCCCTCCGCCAAGCACCATGACCTTTTTGTTAGGTGAAACCGGAACAGAATCGGGAGCATTGTACGTTGAGTAGTAGTACGCCGCGTTCTCCACGCCGCTTACAGGCACTGCCTCCCACTGCTCAACCACGCCCAGTCCCGAACGCCTGGTGCGGATGTCATCTTCTGGCAAATGCATTATTTTCGCAAGGTACCTGTCGCTGAAACCGTCTTTCTTCGCGCGTACCAGCAGTTCATCGGGCAGCTGGCCGCCTTTATGTTTAAGTAGCTCCTCTTCAAGTTCAACAAGCTCCTTCATCTGCTGAATAAACCAGCGTTTGATCCTGGTGCGCGAGAAGAGCAGCTCAACATCAGCCCCCTTACGCAGGGCCTCGTACATGAGGTACTGGCGCTGGCTCGTTGGCGTACTGAGGAGCCTCACCAGTTCATCCAGCGGCTTCTCTTTATAGTCCTTCACATGGCCCAGGCCGTGTATGCCGTTCTCCATTGACCTTATGGCCTTGAGGAAAGCCTCCTTGTACGTGCGGCCGATGCTCATTGCCTCGCCCACTGAACGCATCTGCGTGCCAAGCTGGTCTATGACTCCGGGGAACTTGGCAAAGTCCCATCGTGCGAACTTCACCACAACATAGTTACCCGAAGGGGTATATTTATCAAGGGTACCGTCGCGCCAGTAGGGTATCTCTTCGAGGGTGAGACCGCATGCCAGGAGCGATGACACAAAGGCTATGGGGAACCCCGTTGCCTTTGATGCCAGGGCGGATGAACGTGAAGTGCGCGGGTTGATCTCGATTACTACAACGCGGCCGGTTTCGGGGTTGTGGGCGAACTGAATGTTCGTGCCGCCGATAACCTCAATGGCATCAACTATGTCGTATGAATATTTCTGCAGCCGTTTCTGCAATTCCTCAGAAATTGTAAGCATTGGAGCCACGCAGTACGAGTCACCCGTATGCACACCCATGGGGTCAACGTTCTCAATGAAGCAGACAGTGATCTTCTGCCCCTTCGCGTCCCTGACCACTTCAAGTTCAAGCTCCTCCCATCCCAGGACAGACTCCTCGATGAGAACCTGGCCCACGATACTGGCAGATATGCCCCGCGCGACAATGGTACGGAGCTCCTCCCTGTTATATGCCACGCCGCCCCCTGTGCCACCCATGGTATAGGCTGGCCGCACGACTACCGGGTAGCCCAGGCCCTCGGCAATTTTCTCGGCCTCTTCAATTGAATAGGCAGGCTCGCTCATGGGCATTTCGATGCCCAGGCTGTTCATGGTGTTTTTGAATATAATGCGGTCCTCTCCACGCTCAATGGCGTCAGCCTGGACCCCTATTATCTTCACGCCGTATTTATCAAGGATTCCCTTTTTATGCAGCTCGGAAGAGAGGTTAAGGCCTGTCTGGCCGCCCAGGTTAGGCAGAAGGGCGTCAGGCCTCTCCTTCTCGATGATCCTTTCAATCGAAGCGGCATTTAAAGGTTCTATGTAGGTAAAATCCGCTATGCCTGGATCTGTCATGATAGTTGCAGGATTGGAATTCACCAGGACTATTTTATAGCCCAGCTTCCTGAGGGCCTTGCATGCCTGCGTGCCTGAATAATCGAATTCGCAGGCCTGTCCGATTATAATGGGGCCTGAACCAATGATGAGTACCTTGTTGATGTCATTTCTCTTGGGCATCTCTCTTATCACTTCCTTATATTTTTTTCTTTATCTTGCAATTAAAGGTGCTGCATGGCCAAAAAAAAAGCCTTCCGGAAGGAGGCTTTTTATTCTCTAAAATATATAAACTGCATTTTTAAAAAATGCTGAATAGATGCAGCGCCATACGGCCTGCACCATATCTCCGGTGGTCTTCCCCTGTAAGACGGGATTATAATCCCGCAGGAGCATTGTATTCAACACAATCAATTCTTCAGTTATCCTTAATTATTTTGTGACATAATTGTATCATATACTAAAAGTTCAAGAATTTTTTTTGCCTGATAAAATTATAAGGAATTATGAAGGATTATTACAGGACACATGACAGAATATGTTCATCTAAATCCTGCCTTACAGATACTTATCAGTATTCCCCGGACAGCGCCATTTCAACACGGTTCCGTCCCCTGGCCTTTCCCTCGTACAGGGCATTATCCGCCAGCCGAATAGTGCCGTCAATCGAAAGCGACATGTCAAATTCCGCCACCCCTAAACTAATGGTAATGCGCAGCCTGCCGTCAATAAGTTCATCCTCAATTGCAGCCCTTATCTTCTCTGCCAGCTTAAAGGCAGCCTGGCCCGGAGTTTCGGGCAGCAGAAACAGGAACTCCTCCCCGCCCCATCGTGCCACCACATCCTGCTTTCTTGTGTTTTTGCGGAAAATTTCAGCAACGGTTTTAAGCACCAGGTCGCCGGTCTCGTGGCCGTAAGTGTCATTTATCTTTTTAAAATGGTCAATGTCAGCGATAATGACCGAGCAGACCGGTGTACCGCGCCCCATGCGCGCCTCCTCGCTTTTCATCTGCTCAAGTATATGGCGCCTGTTCGAGAGTCCTGTGAGAAAATCGGTCCTGACCATTGTGTCAAGGAGCTTGGTTTTTTCAAGGAGCTGCTGCGAAATGAATTCAAGGGACTCGGAGTATGTGCGCATGTCATCGCTCATGGAAACAAGGGCAAGATGTGTCTCGACCCTTGCAATAAGTTCAGCGGAATTAAAAGGTTTGGTTATATAGTCCACGCCTCCGGCCTCAAACCCCATGACAACATCATCAAGGTCCTTCCTTGATGTTATGAATATTACGGGGATGTGGGACGTTACAGGATCTGACCTGAGCCCCCTGCAGACATCGTAACCGTTCATGTCAGGCATCACAACATCAAGCAGTATCAGGTCCGGTTTTTGTTCCGATGCTGTTTTCATACATGAGGACCCGTCGTATGCTGTAATAATATCGTAACGGCTCTTCAGTATCTCCGATACAAGTTTCACGTTTACAGCCGCGTCATCGGCAATGAGAATTTTTTTCACTTTAATTCCCCGGTCAGGCTTTTTTGAATAATAAAATTATTAATCACTAAAATTTAATATACTAAAAAATCAGCGGAAAACAGTTTTTATTTATCAGCGGTTATATTTTAGGGATGGCAAATAAATTGATGATGCATTTCTGATCCTGTGTAGATCATCAAGTTAATGATACAAAACCCTCTCCGCCCCGGCGGATATACTATAACCATTGATGTACAAAACGCCGCCACCCCCTATAAAAGGGGGTTTATTAACTGCACGACCTGATGCAGCCAGCCAATCCTGTATAAATCATCAAGTTTAAATTACATAACCCTCTCCGCCCCGGCGGATATACTATAACCGTTGATGCACAAAAACCCGCCACCCCCACAGGGGGTTTATGAACTGCACGACCTGATGCAGCCAGCCAATCCTGTATAAATCATCAAGTTAATGATACAAAACCCTCTCCATCTCATCATGGAGAGGGTGGCCG
>CAYTSF010000098.1:0-6515 GCA_964440335.1 uncultured Leptospirales bacterium | reverse complement strand
GGAGAGGGTGGCCGCCAGGCCGGGTGAGGCGCGGTGAGGCGCGGAGTAAAAAAAGTATTGCAAAAAGCGGACAATCCATGTATAAAGTTTCCGGACTCAATTGATGGTAATTAAACTTTATACAGATGGAAACCCGATGAAATCCCTGCTCAAAAAAATACTCATAACAACAGCTTTATGCTTAATGCCCCTTATGGCCATGGCTGAATTTGTCTTCATAAACGACGGTTCAATCCTCAAGGGATCAATAGTAGCCGAAGACGCGAAGACAATCACCCTCCAGACCGAAGATGGCAAGAAACAGAAAATCAGCCGCGACATCATCATGCGCATACTCTACACGAAGCTCAACATGGGAAAAATCTTCGTCCAGAAGAAGAACGGCAAGAGCTTCACAGCCTTCATGGTTGACGAGGACCAGGACACATACACCTTCCGCAATGACCTGTACAAGCCTGAGGAATTCAAAGTCAAGCGTGAGGACGTGCTATTCCTGGCTGAAAGAACACCTTCGGGACTTGAAGGTGAGGCAGGCACAGACAGCATCACCCTCATATGGTACCCTCCATATGACAAGATGGAGAAGTACAACATCTACGTTAAGATGAAACCCGAAGAGCAGTACAAACTGTACGACACAACCGGCACCAACAGCTACACCATGGAGAACCTGCCCGGAAACACGCGCTACTTCATACGCGTTACGGGCATAGACGCAAGGAACGAAGAGACACCTCCCGGCAATGAACTGGAGATCACCACTCTGAACTCGCCGCCGTCAGAACCGGAGTCCCTTGTACAGGAGAAGCAGCCCGACGGCTCCCTTAACCTTAAGTGGAACGCTGCCACAGACCGTGACGGAATAATAATCAAATATGTCATCTTCACAATGGAGGATGACAAAAGAAAGGTACTTGCAGAGACGCCCGAAACGAATTATAAACTCGCAGCAGGCGCATCATTTAAAGGGCTCTACATACTTGCCGTTGACAACAACGGAGCAGAGTCAGACGACGTAAGGTTCCCCAGGATGGAGAAGGAATTCATTTCGTTATCCTTTTACCCCGGAATGTTCATGCCGCTGGGCCACCTGGGTGAAATGCTGGGGCCGGCATTCGGAGCGTCATTAAACCTCACATACAACGGCCTCATGTACAACGCGCTTGAGGCCGGCATAGAGACCGGCTGCTTTTACATGCTCGGCAAAGACTCCATGGACAAAGCAAACCAGGAGAGCAAAATGGGTCTCTTCGCGCCCCTCTACATCTACGCGGGCTGGAAGTTCTACCTGGACGACGACATGAGCCTGACACCATACATTACATGCGGCGCCGCTTTCCTTTACATGGACTACACATCCAGGGACTGGTACTCCTATGAAGTTAGCAGCAAGACCATGCAGGACTACGGCCCAGCTGCGAACCTGGGGCTTGCATTTACATACAGGCTAAGCGATGCAAACTATGCCACAATACGCACCTCTTTCGGTTACATGCCCATGTCAGGCGGAGGCATGCTCCTCTCCCTGGATATGGGAATAATGTACAGGCTATAAAACAACAGCATGAGGTTTAACATGAAAAAACAACATTCTTCAGGAATTAAAAACAGACTATATTCTGCGGCGTCATTAATGCTGCTAATGTTCACCCTTTCATGCTGGAACGGGTTCAAAGACGCATACAATGAGCGCGGCAGGGACGAAGACGCGCCTGCAGATATCACAATGCAGAATTCAACAATCGGCCAGTCTGGCGGAGCAGAGATTACACTGAACTGGACAGAGCCCCGGGATATAAGCCTTAACCACGTGCTCATCACCTGGACACCGGGCGGCGAAACAGGTATAGAGCTGCCCCTGGGCAAACTCACATATACAATAACAGGGCTGACCGCAGGCACAGAATATATCATAACAGTAAAGCTGGTGGACAACACGGGCAATGAGTCAGATGGCGCGACCCTCACATTTACCCAGTCAGCTACCGAAAGGTCATTAAAATACATATACACTCCGAAAGAGCTTGATGATGTACGGAATGACCTTTCAGGTTACTATATAGTCATGGCAGACCTGGACCTTTCAGGATACGGTGCAGCATATAGTGGCGGAGAAGGATGGGTGCCAATAGGACCAAATTTTATAGGAACATTTGACGGAAACGGATTTACTATAAGCAACCTCACTATTAACAGGCCTGGTATAATTGGTAATCCTCAGGGACTCTTCGCAGTCATCGTGGATGCAACTGTAAAAAATATAGCGATTAAAGATTGCCAGGTAACAGGTGGGTATTATACTGGTGGGCTTGCAGGCACTATTATGAGCAACTCGGGAGGTAACACAATAATTACAGGCTGTAATGTTATCAGCACAACCGGAACAGATAAAAAAATATCCGGATCCCAGTTTGTGGGGGGACTTGCAGGAAGTATGGATCCAAACAGTGGTAATACTACTATCAGCAACTGTACCATAAATATAGATGTTTCTTCAACATCCACATATACCGGCGGACTATTTGGACGTTTATCCAGCAGCGGTACTATGAATATAATCAACTGCAAAACAGCAGGAAAAGTTTCTTCAGAAGGTAGTTATACAGGTGGATTTATCGGATATATTCTCAATAGTACTGCTGGTGCTTCAACAAGTATAGACGGCTGCAAAGCATTGGGAAATGTTACAGTAACAACAAGTACAGGTAATTATTATACAGGTGGTTTTGCAGGAATTTTTTTGAGTAATAATTCATCTTCCGGCATAGAGAATTGCACAGCCAGCGGTAATGTGACAGTTACAGGAACCTCGTCAGGTTACATCCGCACTGGTGGTTTTATTGGACAGACAACAGATACCGGATATACTAATGCGAAAATTTTAAACTGCGGTGCAACAGGTAAAGTCTCTTATTCAAATACAAGTACCGGGAATTCCAACACAGGCGGTTTTGTGGGTTTTTGCACACTTAACAGTGTTATCTCAGGATGTACAGCCGGTGGTGAGGTTACCAGTTCAAGTACCTGTCCAGATACAAACACTGGAGGTTTCGTGGGGTATATAAGCGGGGGCGCTGGCTCCAGCACAATAGAAGGTTGTTCAGCCAGCGGCAAAGTAAGCGGACCATATAACACCGGAGGCTTTGCTGGGACATGCATGGAAGGTACCACAGTACAAAATTCTTACGCTACAGGTGAGGTCATTGGTACTTCAGATGGCACTAGTAATTATACCGGTGGTTTTGTCGGGCAGGATTATGCCGATGGAGGGAATATATATATCACGTACTGTTACGCAAAAGGCAATGTTACTGTATCATCTTCAGTGACAATGGGAAGTATAGGGGGGTTTTCCGGCTACACTTATAATAGCAATGACACGAGCTACCTTCAAATATACAACTGTTATTCAAGAGGTGATGTTACTGGTACATCTATTTCTACAGGTGGATTTTCAGGTCTTGTTGTATATAATGGTACTGCTCTTACAATAGACGATTGCTATTCCGCTGGTTATGTTTCGGGAACTGGAACTTTATATGGTTTCAGTAATACTTATGCAGGTATTACTCATTGTTTCTATGACAGTAAAGTAGGTTCTGTTTCTGCCGGTGCAGGAACTGAAAAATCAACAACCGATATGACAACAAACTATGCCACAACATTTTCAGCCTGGAACTTCTCCACAATCTGGACCATTGATACCAGTGGAAGCAACCCGTCGCTTAGAATAAACAACGGCTACCCCTATCTCCAGGGGGTCACGCCGTAGAATACTCCATCATAATCTTTATTTTTGCATGGCCCTTCGACAGGCTCAGGGTGACAAAGTGTCGAATCATCAGGGTGACATTTGATACATCAGAGTGCTGGTGCTTCTTTCAAATACTGCGGAATCAATCAAGTTTCAATCTGCGGATAATTACTTCTGCTTATTCATATATACAAGCACCGCAGAAATATATGATCTGAAATCATCAATATTCACAGTGATTATTGAAAAAACCACATCCCAGTTGATTTTATCATATTCATGTACTGCAATATTTCTGAATCCCACTGCCTTGCTGAGCTTTAAAGCCAGTTGCTCATCAATAATACCAGATTCTGCAAGCGTCGTAAAAGATGAAGCCATTGTCACAGGGGCCGGAGCCTCAATAACAGAAATGATAATTGATGCGATATCAACGCTTTGCTGCACTGCCCGTTCAAGATTTACACTTATAATGTCCTGAAGGTCAACATCAAACCTGAGCATTTTAGAATCTGCCGGGCGCTTCTGTTCAATGCGCGAAATACATCTTCTCAGGGATTCAATTTTTACCAGCAAAAGGTCAGTGTCCACTTGCAAACCTTTCAGCGCGTTTTTTCAGAATCATCCTCATACCCGGAAGAACATCCTCATTGAAATAAATCACTTTTTTAATATACCCCGCATAGAGGGCCTTATCTTTCTTGATAAGAACAATACCATGCCTCAGAATTTCTGAAAGAATCAATCCTTCCAGGTTTTTCATATCAACAAGGTCAACCTCCCGGCCAAGCCTGCGCGAAAGTTCCAGCTGGAGCTCCACAAGGTTCTCTGCCTTAAAAGGCGCATCTCCGGCAATGGCAATGTCGATATCGCTCCGGTCAGTAAGCCTGCCTGCTACCGCAGAACCATAAAGGATGCAGAGTTTAATCCGGCTGTCACTGCCAAGAATCTCATTTATTATCTGCTGAATTTTTTCCATGAACTGAAGTTAAGTTTATTGCCGGGTAGTGTCAAGCCGGATTCAGTAAATTGAAACTGTGTCATCATAATCCGGACCATGAGCCTTTTGCCCGAGCAAGCCAATAGAAAGGCATAAATAAACCGGATCCAGAAAAAAAATTTTCATTTTCTCGTTACATGAGCGTTTATGTATAAAGAGGAACCTGATGAATAAACGCAATTCACACGACTCGATGTACAAAAAATTCTTTTCGAACCACCGCATGGTAATGCAGCTCCTTACAGGGTTCGTCAACGATGACTGGATCAAAAACATTGAGTTCAGCACTCTTGAACGGATAGATAAAAGTTTCGTAACCGACGAATTCCATGGGAGAGAGTCAGACATGATCTACAGGGTCAGGCTAAGAGAAGATGAACTATATGTTTTTATCCTGCTTGAGTTCCAGTCAACGGTCGACAGGTTCATGTCCCTCCGCATGATGAGATATATTGCAGAACTGTACGAATACCTTGTTAAAAATTATATGCTGAAAAAACTTCCTGCTGTATTCCCCGTAATGCTTTATAACGGAGAAAAGAGGTGGACAGCTCCGCAGGAACTGAATAACTTGATTGAAAAGACGGTCCCGGATGCATATATTCCCAGGTTCAGGTATTACAAAATCGCTGAAAATGAATTCAGCAGGGAATTTCTTAAAAGGATGAATAATGCAACGGCCGCATTGTTCTATGCGGAAAACTGTAAAACCGGGGAGCTTATAGATGAGATTGAAACAATTGCAGGAATCTTAAAAAATGAACGGCCCGAAGAGGTCAGACTTTTCATAAACTGGTTCAGACATGTTTTCAAAGACAACCGTGAACTGACGGAAGACATTAAGGATGAACATGAGGTAAAAACAATGCTGAGATCATCGGTAGAAAAACTCGCAGATAATGCCAGGCTTGAAGGTAAAAAAGCAGGAAGGCTTGAGGGTAAACTGGAAACGGCAAAAGCATTGCTACGCGAAAAGATGACTCCTGAAAAAGTTGCAAAAGTCACCGGGCTCCCCGTGGAAAAAATTAAAAAACTTAAGGGACAATAACCCCCGATTCAATCCGAAAATTTCACCACAACATTAAACTCACTGCCGCTGGCAGTACACCTTAACACAATGCCCTCACAGTCAACAGACATTGTGCTCCCCTTTGTGGGGATCTTCAGCTTGAAGGAAATCTTTGTACCATCGGCGATGTTCTCCCCGGACCTGCAGAGCATGCCGCTTTCACTGACGTTGACCATTTTTACCCTGACCACGCCGCTGTCAGGAAGCATCAAATCAACGTTTTGTGATAATGCGAAACGGTCATGCATGCGCCTCTCGTCACCCATAAGTAACCTCCATCGCGTGGTTCATATTATCCTGACCATAACATGCCCCCCTGCCCGATTTCCAGCATTTTTCTTTTTTTGTTAAAATTCTTTTACCGCCATACTCCATGAATCCCAGCATTTATTTATCTGGTTGACACCGGCAGCGGATAATTCTATCCCTCATAAACATTAAGTCTATCTCAGCATAAATCAGCAGCCAGGGCAGGCCCACATGAAAAGCAGCCGTGCAGCTATAATAACCGCGTATTTGACCATATACATAGTCTGGGGCTCAACATACCTGGGCATAAAATGGGCAGTGGAATCCATCCCCCCATTCTACCTGGTGGGCTTCCGGTTTCTAACGGGCGGCATGGCATTCATCATCATATCTGCCGCGTCAGGTAAAGTGAGGTCGCTCCCCACCATCAGGGAATTCTCATC
>CAYTSF010000097.1:0-13065 GCA_964440335.1 uncultured Leptospirales bacterium | reverse complement strand
AGAATCCCCTGGCTTTCGAGCATGCTCCGTGCCGGTTCATAGGATTTCCTGTGCACAGGGCACAGGCCCAGGGACCGCAGGGAGGCCATATGTGTTTTTGTGCCGTAGCCCTTATGCCCGGCAAAACCGTATCCGGGGAAGCGGCTGTCAAGCCTGTTCATCACGCTGTCCCTGTCGACCTTGGCAATGACAGACGCTGACGCAATGGAGATTGACCGGCAGTCCCCCCTGACTGCTGAATGGAACGGTATGTCAAACGTGAACCTGAAGTTGCCGTCCATGAGTATTGCCTGGGGTTTTATGCTGATGTTGTTTATCATCCTTGATATTGCAATCTCTGTGGCGCGGTTTATCCCGCACGTATCTATCACTGTATGAGGAATGAATATCCTGGTATATGCCAGCGCCTGCCTCTTTATCGCATCAAGCGCGATGAGCCGTTTCTTATGTGTCAGCTGTTTTGAATCTGTTACAGTCCGGAGTATTTCGGGGGGAGCAGATTCGAAGAGGGATGAATCATAGATTACCATGGCCAGGGAGAGCGGGCCTGCAAGAGCACCCCTTCCTGCCTCGTCAACTCCGGCAATGAGTCTGCATTTTTCCGTGAGCAGCGACTTCTCGATGGAAAAGTCGGGTACATCGCGGCTTAAACGATCAAGGGAGGACATGGTAGTCCCCCCTTTTTACAAAAACAGGATTGTTGAAAACGGGATTATTCAGCAGCAGGGGCATCCGTTGACGGAACTGATACAGCGGTTTTGCCTTTCTTTGAGAATCTTTTCTCTTTAAGTTTGGCTGATTTGCCCTTTCTTTCCCTGAGGAAGTAGAGTTTTGCCCTTCTGATTTTACCTTTTCTCACGGTTTCAATTTTCGCGATTTTTGGCGAGAATACGGGGAATACCCTTTCAACTCCCACATCAAAGGAGATTTTCCTTACTGTGAAGGTCTTGCTCATTCCCTTGTTGTCGATCGCTATTACAACGCCTTCGTAAACCTGGATCCTTTCCTTGTTTCCTTCAATGATCTTGTAGTGTACACGGACAGTATCACCTATTTCAAATTCGATTTTCCGTTCTACGGGCCTTATATCATTTTCGATAGCCTGTATTATATCCATTACGGTCACTCCCCTAATATTATTCTCGTTAAATACTTTTTATAAAGGTCAGGCCTCACAGCCTTTGTCTTTTCAATCCGTTTTTCGTTACGCCAGAGTCTGATCTTCCCATGGTCCCCCTCCAGCAGTATCCCGGGAACTTTAAGTCCCCTGAATTCCGCCGGCCTTGTGTACTGCGGGTATTCAAGGAGATCATCCTCGAAACTCTCCTCGGCCAGGGATGAACTGTTTGACATGAATCCCGGTACCAGCCTTGCAACTGCGTCCGCGATTACCAGCGCGGCAAATTCACCGCCGGAAAGAACGTAATCACCTATGGATACTTCATCTGTCACAAAACTGTCAATAACCCTCTGGTCAAGGCCTTCATAATGGCCGCAGATTATTGATACTTCGTTCATGCCTGCCAGGTGTTTTACGAACTCCTGGTTAAGCGGTTTTCCCGAGGGTGTTGTATATATTACAGCACCTGTGCCGGTCTCATTTGCCTCAAGGGCGCTGAAAACCGGTTCGGGCATGATCACCATTCCGGAACCGCCGCCGTAAGGGTAATCATCGCATCTGCGGAACCTGTCCCCTGAATAATCCCTGATATCGATTATTCTGAATTCAAGTATCCCTGATTCAACCGCTTTTCCCATGAGCCCTGATTTTAAGGGCGTTTCAAAGAATTCAGGGAAAAGGGTGTAAATCTTAAATATCAATTAATCCCTCAACGGGGTTTATTTCAATAATCTTTTCGTCTACGCGCCCTGTGTTGACCATTTCATCTACAAAGGGGATCATTACACTGGCGCCTTTAAGATCCTCTATTATCAGGATATCGCCGCTGCCGGCTTCCATGATATCGGTAACTGTACCGAATTCCTTCCCGTGCAGATGCACCCTGCAGCCTATAAGGTCATAATAAAAAAAAGTATCTTCTTCAAGGAGCTTCCTGGCGCTCTCCGCGTCATCACCCCTGATGAATATGTCCATGCCTTTTAAAAGATCTGAATCATTCCTTGAATTTATGCCTTTAAGCTTCAGCAGAAGAATCCGTCCTTTCATCGGCCTGAATCCCTCTACCGTGTACTCCTTTGCCGCCTGTTCATGACCAAAATGCAGTGTTTTCCCCGCGGCAAATCTTTCCGGAATATCTGTTATCATGAATACCTTAACTTCGCCGTTAAGTCCATGAGAACCTGCTATTTTTGCTATTCGTAAAAAAATATTATCAGGAATCAATCAAGTATTTCCAGTACTACTCTCTTGCCGGTTTTTGTGGCTGAAGCGTTGATAATAGTCCTTATGGCCCTTGCAATACGTCCGTGCTTGCCGATAACTTTTCCTATATCCTCTTTGGTAACCTTGAGTTCGAGTATTGTTGATTTTTCGCCTTCAATTTCCCTTATTTCCACCTGGTCAGGATTATCCACCAGTGACTTTACCATGAAGCCGACGAGTTCACTGTAATTCATTTCCGCTTCTCCCGGTAGTTATTTTACGCTTTTGTATTTCTGCCAGATCCCTTCTTTTTTTAACAGTTCCCTGATGGTATCAGTGGGTTGCGCCCCCTTTTTGAGCCAGCCCATTACTTTCTCCTCGTCCACGTCAAACTGCTTTCCGTCAACGATCGGCTGGTATTTTCCGATATACTCCACCACAACTCCGTCTCTCTTTGATCTGCTGTCAGCAGCTACCACCCTGTAGAATGGCTTCTTTTTTGTTCCAACTCTCTGTAATCGTATCTTAAGCGACACTATCCTACCTCCTGATATACTTAGGGAGTAAATTATTTTTAGTGCTGTGTTTTTTGTCAATATTAATTAAAGTGATGCCGCTTTTTTTAGTTCGGCGCAGTTAAAATTGACCTTTCCGTCTTTATAGGCTGAACTGCCGGCTACAATGATATTGGCGCCTGCGGATACAACCTTTTTTATATTGGAGGAATTGATTCCCCCGTCTACCTGTATCATTACTCCGGGATTGTTCCTGTCTATGTATTCCCGGAGCTTTTTAATGCGTGAAACAGAGTTTTCCATGAATGACTGGCCGTAAAATCCCGGTTCTACGGACATGATAAGCACAAGATTACACAGCGGGAGGAGGTCAAATACCGCCTCGACCGGTGTTGCCGGGTTAAGCGCGATCCCGGCCCTGATGCCCGCTTTGCCTATGGCCGAAAGTGAACGGCCTGGGAACCTGGTGCTTTCGTAGTGTATGACTATGCACCAGGGGGAAAGTTCAATGTAGCTCTCCAGGCTCAGTTCCGGTTTTTCGATCATAAGATGAACATCAAGAGGTATTGAGGTATTCTTTTTCAGGCTGCGTATAAACCCGGGTCCGAATGTCAGGTTCGGGACAAAATTGCCGTCCATGACATCCATGTGCAGCAGGTCAACTGCCGCAGGGTCAAACTGCCGCACATCGGTCCCGGCCGTGGAAAGCTCCCCGGCTATGATCGAAGGGGATATTAGTATGTCAGAATTCTTCAACTTTGATCTTCTCTATGCTGATGTTTTTCTTGTCCCTGTTGAAATATACCTTGGCGTTACCCACCCTCTGGAAAACAAAAATGATTTTCTGGCCAGCTTTTGCCTTTGCTGAATACCTTATCCTTTTGGAGAAGTTATCCTCGATATATGCTTCAAAAAGGCCCTCCTCCTGGTCTGAAGGGATGACGTATTCCACGTATTCATAGGCTATATATGGATGCTCGGTGAGAGCGTAATAATTAACCTTCAGTGTTACTGTGTCACCATCTTTCAGCGGCGTATCCTTTGCTATGCTCTGGGATACAATTATGCCGCTCTGGTTTATATCCCCTACCTTTACGATCTCCTCGTACACGGTCACTCCCTGAGCAAGGAGAAGGTCATAGCAAAGGTCAATGGACTGGCCTGTTACATCGGGCATGATTTTATTAACTGTTCCGGGGCCGCTTGATACAAGGAGGTTTACCTTTACATCGGGCGTGATTTTTTCCCCTGCTTTCGGGGACTGGTCAATTACCACGTTGGCCGCAGTCTTATCAGAGGGAATATAGGATATGACACCCGTGCTTATTGACACGGATTTGTCCTGGTAATGCAGATTTTTCAGTTTGTTTACTGCAATGGGAACCTGTGATCCTATGAGGTTCGGCACATTGACGAAAAATGTACTGCGGCTTATTGTCAGGGTGATTTTACTGTTATCCTCCACTATTCTGCCGCTTTCAGGGTACTGGTTCAGTATAATTCCATCCTGCATGTCGTAAACATCGACGAATTTAAGTTCGCTTCTGAATCCCCGGCTTGTAAGGCTGTTATTGACATCAACAAATCTTTTGCCCAGGAGATCGGGAACTTTCAGTTCTTTTGTGGATTTTGTGAGAAGTATGAGTATTATGGCGGCAAAAAATACAAATACTACAAATGCCAGGAAAAATATAAGGGCAAGCCTGCGGCCTGGTTTAAAGTATGTAAATTCATACTCGCCGCCGGGTTTCTGCTGTTCATTGCTGTTTTCTGTATTCATTTTCAACTCTCAATTTTTTACTGTTATTTTATCCTGCTGATTACATCATTGTAAACAGGGGGGAGGGGGGAACCCCTGAAGCTCCCGCAGGGGATTCCTGCAGGTGCGGAACGTAGTTCGCAACAGGTCATATCAACTGTAAACTCTGATTTTTCCCTTATTTGTCAATAAAAATTAAGGTTCCGGTCAAAAACTGCGTTTTTTGCCGGAAAAAGGGTTATAAAAACTTTGACTCAAGAAAAAAAATAAATGCATCGACAAATATAAAAAGCACTATTTTTATGTTTCATTATTTTTAGCGGGGACATGCCTGATAAATGGACAGAATAAGATTTCTACTCGCCTCTGATCTGCACCTTGGTTCGCAGGATTGCGGAAAGTTTTCCGGCAGCCATGAGCGTATGTCAACGTTCCGGAAAATATGCGGCCTGGCCATGAAGCATGATATTCTCCTGCTTGCAGGCGACATGATTCACAGCGACAACATACCATCTGATCTGTTCAGCCAGGTGAATTCAGAGCTGAAACAGCTTGCTGATAATAATGTTGAAGTTTACTATACTCCCGGTAAGGGTGAACTTGCGGGAGACAATACAGTCAGTCCCGCTGTAACAGGCATGAGCGCTGCAAATGTGTTCTGCGATGCTGATGAGAGTTATTATGTGAAGTCAGGCAAGGGTGATGTTTATATTTACGGCCTGAGGCATGCCAGCCCTGCAGGGTTCTCCTCTGTATCAAAAAGGGATGAGAAGGGGGTCCACATAGGTCTGTTTAACGCGGGATTTAATCCGCAGGCCGAAAGGGACCATGATAATCTGTGTATTGGAAAGGACGACATAAAGAAGATGAACCTGGATTTTTACGCCATGGGCGGGGATCACGGGTTCAGGGTATTCAAGCTGTCAAACAGGATTATCGGCGCTTTCGCGGGCAGTCCTGAGCCCTGTACAGCAGCTGAAACAGGCGACAGGTTCGCGGTTTCCTTTGAAGTGGAAAACGGCTCCATACAGAATATAAAGCGCGTTGCTGTAAATACAGTCAGAATTCTCTGCGAAGAAGTTGACTGTACCGGGCTTCTGAACGAATCTGAACTGTCGGATAAGATAAAATCCTCATTTGACAGGGAGAACTGCTATATACTTACACTGACCGGCGTGAGGGACTTTATACTTGATTCGCTGAAGACTGAACTTGCCGGATTTTTCAGGAGACTGGACCTGGTTGATTACACCCGGCCTAACCTGGGCATTATGCTCGAAGAACTTTCCGCCGGGGAGAATATCCAGTCCTTTTTTTTCAGAAGCCTGGCGGGGAAAATTGACGGTGCGGGATGCAGCCCCTCAGTAATAGCGAGAATACTTAACAGGGGTTCTTCCGGCAGGAGGATATTTTGCGATTTCTGAAACTTGTCCCCGGTCATGGGCCCAGGTCAAAATCCGTTATTGATTTTACCGGCAACCATACCGTCATTGATCCTTCAAAGGATAACATGCTGCGCAATTCACCCGATTCCCTGAGGAACTGGATCGCGGCCATGGCCGGCGGCAGGCAGGGTGAACATCTCGCGGGCATGACAGGCGGTGAGCTTCTGATAGAGAGCGGCAGGCCGGCGCAGAAATATAAACTGGTTTCTGACAGTAAAAAAACATCAGTATATTCCAGGGACAATATACACGGTAACTATACCGGGATGGTTTATGACAACACTTTGAGACCGGGACGCGTACCCGGTATAGCGGAATTTTTCACCCCTGAAGATCTGCTCCTGCTTTCGTATCATGATCCGGAGTCCATCGAACAGGGAATCGATCCTCTTTTTTCCGGCAGAAGACTTTCATCAGTTTTATTAAGGAAAGAGATGGCCGGCATCAGCCCCCTGTTTATCAGCGGTATAGACGGTCTTTCCCCTGTAGTTGAAAGGGAGCTCAATACTCTCTCAAGGGAGATACAGCTCCTTGAACTGAAAAAGATGAAGAACGACAAGCTTAAAAAGGAGATAGCCCATTCCTCAAGGAATATAAGCCGCCTGAACAGGCAGGCCGAATCATTCGAGAATTATAAAAGCGTGCTTGCCGAGATTAAAAAAAAGAACGAACATCGTGACAAGCTGAGCCACAGGATAAGCGAAACCAAGAAGGACCTCATTGAACTCAGGGAGATTGGTGAAAAGATCCATTCCCTTGAAAAGGACCTGAAAAAAAGGTTCCCCCAGTTCTATAATGAAACATCCGAAGGACTGCCCGATATGGACAGGATACAGGAGCTTTTTAATTCTGTCCGCGACTGGAACGAAAAGATAGACCTCTTTTTCCAGAAAAGAAGAAGCCTGGCAGAGAAGGTGCTCAAGGTTGTCATAGCCCTGCTGATTTTTGTCTTCTTCTCGTCAATTTTTATTACTGTAAAATCCGTCAGGTCAGGCGCGGCATCTGTAAAACCGCTGCTTATTATTGCTTCGGTGTCGGCTCTTGTTTCTGCCGCGGGTATTGCCGCCTATTTCAGGATCAGGAAAAAGGCGCCTGCCGCACTGCTTGAAACAAAGAAGGAGAGGGAGAACGCGCTGCTTGAGGTTCTCCATAAAAATAATTTTCCCGTTGATGATTTTAAAACGGGTGAACTTTATGATTTCCTGTTCCAGTATTTCGAGGACTTTATCACTTTCAGGGACATACGCAACGAACTCGCAGACCTCCGGAAAAAAATAAGCAGCACCGTGGCATATACGGAAAAGGAGAAAAAACTTGATTCCCTGAAGATCAAGGTCGAGGAGACTGATGCCGCCGTGAGGGAGATGTTCGCCGGCCTTGACGCCGATGTGTACCCGGTGCCTGAAATCCGCGATATTGACCATGCGCTGTCTGAACTGAACGAGAAGATTTCCGAAACCGGTTCCGGGATTATCCATGAGAAATCCATAATGGCCAGGCTTGAAGAGCAGCTTAATGAAAGGTCTGAACCTGATGTGAACCTCCTGGAGATTGAGGCGGAGATAAGCGATATAAGGTCCAGGATGGAGGAGCTGCGGAATGAGGCAGGCGCTGTGAAGCTGCTTGAAGAAACGTGGAGGGAAGTGTCGGCCCCGTTCATGCAGAAGAACAAGGGCGAATTCATCCTGGTATTCAGGACTTTCATGCAGCGGCTTGTCCCGGATATAAAGGACGAAGCGCTTTCTGAAATTGAGAATTTTCTCCTGGACGACAAACTCCAGATGCCCGGCATGGATATGAGCATGAAGTGCGCGGTTTCCATTGCGGCAAGGTGCGCCCTGTCCGTGTACTTCAGGGAGGCGGAACTGCCGCCTGCGGTTTTTGTGGAGCCCTTCGCTCTTACCGGGCAGGAAAATGTTGAGGAAAGGGATAAAATATTGCTTGAATTGTCCGGTACCAGGCAGGTAATTATATTCAGCGCCGGGAACAACAGCCGCGACTAACCTGGAGACAGCCTGACAGCACAGCATAATATGGACAACAATGGACAACTGACATTTTCCGACGATCCTCTTTTAAACGAGAGCAGCGAGATATTCCAGCTGATCTCTGAAGGCAAATTCCGCGAAGCTATTAAAAAAACAGACCATGTGATGAGCGTGAATCCCGACTATCCCGGAGCGGTTGAGGCATACAGGACCGCCAAGTTCTGGCAGAACAGGGAGAAGGAGATAAAAAAGCTTCCGGAGGGGAAACGCACCGCTGATTTTCTCATGGAGGAATGGACATCCTATGACGATTACGCTTCGCTGAAGGAGATGAAGAATTCCTCCGCCTACAGGTCTGCGATGAAATACATATTCTTCCGCGCCGCCGAACACTATAAGCTGGCGTTTCAGAACAACCAGGAGACAGACAGCAGGTTTGACCTGCTCACGAATCTGGGTGAATGCTTCCTGAGGCTCGGCGAGTATAAATACGCGGTGGAGACACTTGAGTTCGCCCGCGGTTCATACAGGAGCAGCGCGCGCCTGCTGTTTATACTTGCGGAATCATACTTCCATATTGATGATATTCCGAAGAGCCTGCTGTTTTACAGGGAGGCATTCAGCATTGAACCTCTTGATATTGACCTGTCGATTGTAGAGGCTGTCCCTGTTAAGGACATAATAGAGGCGATTAATGACTCCGGCAGAAGCTTCAGGGAGATCAGGGAATGGATACCCGTATTCGGTTTTCTTACAGATATTTTTTATGTGAGGAGAAACCTGAACAAACACCAGGTGGAATCGCTCAAGCGGGAGGTGTTCAACCTGGAGAACAGCATGGCAAGGCTTGGACTTGACGATATTGAGGCGACTAACATTCTGCCCCGCATGCTGAACAAGTACCTGTGGCTGCTGGACTATTATGAAAACCAGAACGTAAATCCGGAGAATACGAACCAGATCAGGTCCAGGCTGCTTACTCTTGACAGGGAGCTTTTCGAGGAATACCTGAAAAAAAGCAGGCACAGGAAGCATTTCTGATTGATTTTTTGGGCGTAATAAAAGGTACTATTAAAAAAGATTCAGGACAATAAATGAGCCGTTTTACTCTAATATCATATCCCATGCAGAAGGATGACAGCCTTCTCTCGCTCACAACGGACAGGTCCAGGTACATGCTCCCCATTGGCGGAAGGTTCAGGGTCATAGACTTCACAATCCGCAACGCCGAATCCTCGGGCGCGGTTGAAACTATTATTTTCAACAACCAGGACGATGATCTCTCTACTTATTTTGAAGAGCTTCCGGATATAATTGATTCCGGGCAGGGACATAAAATAAAGGTTGTCCCTTTTCTCCAGTCCGATGCGGATGTAGTCGCCCGGGCGGTTTCCGAGTCCGAATCATCATACTTTGTATTATTCAACGGTGATATCCCTTCCATTATCAACTTTTCGAAGGTCATGGAGAAATTCCTTAAAACAAAAAAGAAGCCCATGCTCGTAAAGCTGAGCATCAACGGCAGGGCTACCATGGCCCACAAGGTTGTAATTACCGATAAAAAAAGCCTCCTGGCAGTGATAAAGAAATCGGTTAAAAGCCAGGACAGCACGCCGAACTATTTTGAGATGCTGATTAACATGCTCATACATACGGGTATAACCACGTCGACAGTTGACGCCATATACTGGCCCATAAAAAGCGTGAATGAATATGCTGCGCTGAACAGGGAGATAATCTGGAACAGCGAGATTGCCGGAATCCTGGAGAGGGAAAAAATAATTAAAAGCAGGATTAAGGCTGACAGGTTCGCAGTCATAGGCGAGTACGCTTATGTAAGGAATTCATTCCTGTCCGATTACTGTTTCATAAACGGAAGGGTCGAGAACAGCATAATTTTTCCCGGCGTGGAGATCGACGAAGGTGCGTCAGTTACGGATTCCATCCTGCTCCCGTTCGTGAAGATAGGCAGGGGCGCGAAGGTGATAAATGCCGTAATCGATGAATCGACAGACTTCAGTGTTGATTCCCCGAATGTGGGGATCAATACACGTGTCGGTTACGAGGAGAGGCTCATGACTAACGGGCGTTTCCCCAGGCTTCTGTATTCCGGGCTTACCCTTGTGGGCAGGAACAACCACATCAGGGACGGCATGTTCGTGGGCGCGTCATGCTACGTGGCTTCCGCTTCATCGGACAGGTACTTCGTCGGAGAGAAAATAAGGCTTTACGACGGGGATTCAATTCTCTAGATCTTACAGCTTCCTGCTGCCGCGCAATTATTTTTTAACCAGCACTATCATTGTAAGATCATCACCGATCCTGTCAGTACCGGTGAATGCGTAAAGATCCTGCATAAGCCTGTTCAGTACATCTTCAGCCCTTTCCATGGCGCATTCCTCGAGAGATTTTTCCATGCCCTGAAACCCGAACCGGTTCCCTGCCGGATCCGCAGCCTCTATCGCGCCGTCGGAGAAGAGAACAATAATGTCGCCGCTCTCCATCGGTAATTTCAGCTCCATGAACCTGTTTTCCATTCCGCTTATTCCCAGCAGCCCGCCCTTGATTTCGTCACTGTGGTTGACCCTGGACGCTGTACCCGTGCTTTTTCTTTTTATGAGCATGTCGGGGTGGCCGGCGTTTGCATATTCGACCGCTGCATCATCAAGGCGGAGCAGTATGCCCGTGAGGTATTTCTCGGAATTGCTTATTTCCCTTATAAGCTCTTCGTTCGCGGATTCCATTATCCTTCCGAGTTCATGATCCATGTGCAGGAAAAAATTGCGGTAGAACACGGAGCGGGCAATCATTGTGATCAGGCCTGAAGCGATGCCGTGACCTGAGACATCCAGCAGAATGAGACCTTTAAGCGCGTCTCCGGCAGTGTACAGGTCATAGATGTCGCCTGATACTCCGGACATTGGTTTTACCGCTGCTGCCGCATCCCAGCTGGAGTCGTTCGCAGGCACGGGAGGGAATATGGACTTCTGGACGTTCACTGCCATTGACATGTCAAGTTCAGCTATCCTGCGGGCCTCGCTGAGTTCCGTATTGCGGTCAACAAGCTCCCTGTTGATCTCCTCCACTCTCTGCATTGTGTTCAGCAGTTCCTCTGTCCTCCTGATGACCTTGTCTTCAAGCGTGTCCTTCAGGTCGCTCAGGCTCTGGTACATGACTGAATTGCTTATTGATATGGAGACAGAGCTTCTTATGCTGCTGAGGAATTTAAGTTCGGGAGCGGATAACGGTTTCATGTTTATCCGTTCGTCAATGAATGCGATCCCGGTGAGTTCCCTGTTGTAGACAAATGGTATTATGTGAAAACTGCACCTGGAGCGGAAAAGTGCGGAAAGCTTTTCCCGTACAGCTTCATAGTCAGGGTTCACATGTACGATGTCCAGGCTGATAAACGCATCGGCATGGAGCAGCCAGGAGTATATTTCGGCATCGATTACAAGTTCTTCCCCAGAAGAGTTTTTATAGCGGGAACCATCCGGGTCACGCAGGAAAAGTTCAGCGTTACGGAATGAGAGTATGCGCCTGAGGGTCCCGGTGAAGAGTCCGGTAAGCTCTTCCGCGTTTTTCAGAAGGGATATGTTTTCTATGAATTCGGATTCGCTTTTTAACAGGTTGAATTTCTGCCTGTTGAAAAACCTGTCAATGACCGGCTTGATTTTAACAAAGTAATAGTAGTTGAGCATGAACCATATTATGAGAAAGAGGAAAAGAGCAGTATCCCCGTAGCGCGGCAGCAGGGGCCTGGTAATTATAAATATATAGATATTGGGAATTATTATCAGCGAGGATATAACTGTCCATATGAGTGTTATGTGCAGTACGCTTTTTATATCCATGAGCCTGTAGCGCAGTACGCCGTAGGCTATAAGCAGCAGCGGGATAAACATGAAGTTGCCGAATGCGTAGAAGTTTATCCCTATTATTGACGGCATATTCAGTATCATGAGAATGGCGGTGGCGATAAATGATGACAGTATGTAGACAAGTTTAAGCCTTTCGATACGGTTCAGGCTGGTACGGATTTTTTTTATGAAGAAAACGACGGCGAACACGGTGTAGAACATCGCAGAAGCGCCGAATACCCTGAAGGCAGGTCCGCCTATGGCGCTGTAGCCCCATTCGTAGGTATAGAACCCGGAAATATAATAGCGGGTAGGGACGAAAGCTGATATTATAATACTCTGTAACAGCGAAACTGCAAGAAGGAGCCTGCTGTTGAGGCCGAATGATTTTTTAAGATAGAGCACAACTATGAACGGAACATAAACATAGAAAAAGTGTATGCATCTTTCGATCGATAATATGAGATCAAGATTCCCCCTGAAGAGGTGGTGTGATATATAGATTACGGGCATCAGTGTCCACCAGATGCACACAAGGGCGAAAAGTATATTCTCAGAGCGGAATTTTCCCTTTATGAGTGATATCAGTGCGAGTGTCCAGCCTGTTGCCAGGGAGAGCAGGGGCGGGAACACGTACATGGAGACATGGCCCGTGATCAGTTTCATGATAATCATATATCATTTTTTTTTCTGTTATGTCAATTATATTGGCGGTTTTTTTTACAGGATATCCGCATGTGCGTCCGGCCGCTGTATCTTTTGTTTCATAATAGTGCCGGATTTATTTATAGAGTACTTGCTTGACCGGTAAAGTATGCCTGATAGTATTCGGCTGCCGGTATAAAAAGGACGGTAACATTCATATGGAAGAAAATGCCAGCCCGGCCATGAACCCGGCGGTACTTAAAAATCTTGTAACAGAGAAGATGCCATTCGGGAAATATAAGGGGATGACGCTCTGTGATCTCCCCGAGGAATACGTTGTCTGGTTATACGGCAAGGGCCTGCCTTCAGGTAAACTCGGCATGCTCCTGGGGACCCTTTACGAGATAAAGGTCTACGGCCTGGAACATCTGCTGGACAACATTAAAGCTTTATAATTCCGGTTTTGTCGCAGATAAATACGGGAATCTCATAAAACGGGTATTATTGGATTCCCGCCTTCGCGGGAATGA
>CAYTSF010000096.1:1625-13066 GCA_964440335.1 uncultured Leptospirales bacterium | reverse complement strand
ACGTTGTGCGAAATGACCGCGTGCAGAAAAATGGCAACTGTGGAATACCGGTTTCTTACGGGTATAAAAGATTTGATTATTTCAGTTTATGGAGTACGTTGGTTATGAGGGTGCGCATGATGCACCGGTTTTCATAAATTAATGAGTATAGGGGTGCTTTATGAAAAAAATACTTCTGGTAATTGTCATGAGCGCAAGTCTGCTTGCCGGTTCCACTTCCCGGTTGTCTGCCCATGATGAGTATAATACTTCGGTTTATGGAGGATACGGATACGGATCGGTACTGAACATATTCACGGCGCTTCTTGAAGCGATTGCTTTTGCCTACACCTCACCTTTTACCGGTGGAAAGGAGATAAATACAGAAGAATCATTCGGCCCTGCTTTTACCGGAATCGATTTCACTGTGAATGAACACATGTCGCTTGGCGGCATCCTGGCCTACGAACAGCTTACCAGGAGATGGCAGTTTGATGACGGGTACACTGACTGGAACTGGTCATTCATCACGCTCATGGGAAGGATGAACATAGAGTATGGCTGGGAATACTTCAAATTCTATCACAGCCTCATGCTGGGTGGAACCAGGGCCGAACTGGAACTCGATGACTCGGCAGGTTACAGACACAGTTCATCGGACTATATATTTGGCGCGCACCTCTCACTCCTGGGGATAAAAATCGGGAAGCAGTTCAGCGTGTTCGCGGATATTGGTATAGGTTACCTGGGGCTTGTTAATTTCGGGGCTTCTTATTCATTCTGATTTTTAAAAAAGCCGGAGGTCATCCTTAACGGATGACCTCCGCAGATTTATGGGGAAAGACATGAAACGCATTATATTACTGGTTGATACCAACCGGTTGTAGCCTGTTTGCGGACCTCATGGCTGCCAGAACAATCTTCCGTTTGATTTTTTCATCACGGTTTTTAGGTTTATCAAGTCCCATCCTGGCAAGATAAGGCTCTGCGTGAGGAGGTACAGGTTTAAACATCTCTTTCAGGATCAGTTTCATGGCCTCGCCTTTTTTCTTAGCAACAAAGGTTTTCAGCCCCGCTCCTATTGCGATCTCTTCAGCAGTAAAATCCGTACCGAATGGGAATGCTACAAAATGACCATCGGACTGGTACGGCCTGAGCATCGCGTCGATCTTGGCAGGGGTGTTCTGCCTGTATTCTTCAGGAAGTACATAGTCCGGAGGAAGTTTTCCATGTTTTTTTGCTTCTTCTATAAGTTCATCCTGGAACCTTGAATCAGCAACTTTAATGATCGAATCGATTACCATCCAGTCCGGTTTGCCCCGTACATCTGCAATGCCGTACTCGGTTACGATAATGTCTCTCAGGTGTTTCGGTACTGAACAGTGTCCGTAATTATAAACTATATTCGATTTAACAATACCGCCCTTCTCTGTCCTGGTGCTCCTGATCATCATTATAAGCCTTCCATCGGGCAGAGCGTGTGCCATTGAAACGAAGTTGTACTGACCGCCTATGCCGCTTACAACGCGACCGTCTTCAATCTGGTCAGATGCAATAGCGCCCAGAACATTGCATATCATTCCGGCATTGACAAAGCGCCCGTCCTTTCTCTGGAGCGACCTGAGAACCTCGTCTCCATAAAGCTGGTTGACCTTTTCAACACCTGACATGCCGAACTGGTATCTTTCATCGTCGCTCATATCGTTAAGGGCCTTATAGAAAGCCTGGGGCCCGATGAAGAATGCCCCGAGTATAACCTTGCCGTGGTGCAGCTTGCTGCCAAGAACCTTTTTGGGGTCAAGTTTATTGGTTTTGGCATTGATATCTGCAGAGTATTTTGTCTTGCCGTCGTAAATATTCCCTGCCTTATATTTGAGGGATTCTTTGAAAATTCCGAACTGCTGGTATTTTAAAAATTCCTCTTCTGTGATTTTCTGGTGGATGCCATACTCTTTGAACAGAAGCTCAAGAATATTTGCAGGGATTTTATCGTGTGAAATTTTTCCCGCATTGAGAAGTTTCATGATCGGTATATCATCATATACTTTGCGTTTGAGCACGCCCGACTTATAGAGTTGCATAAACGCGTCAACGAACATCTCTGATGACCCGTAAAGACCCTGTGCGAAGGTGCCGGTTCCTCCAAGCCTGTTTATGATATCACTGTATTGATCCTTTATTCCTGTTTCTGTAAGGACTTTGTTGTAAGCACCATTCTCGTTCTGCCTCATGGAAAGTCCTGCCGCGATTGCATCACCAAGCGCGCCGATTCCCACCTGGAGTGTCCCGCCGTCCTTTACCAGCGTGCTAACCCGCAATCCGATCATGTGGTCGCGCAGGTTAACCGAATCCTTGGGCGGCCCGAAAAGTTTATAGTTGAACTGTTCACCATGCAGAAGTATATCGTAATCGCTTGCGTCCCTTACGGCGTCGCCGTACATGAATGGCATGTTAGTGTTAACTTCACCTATTATCGCGACCTTCTCGCCCCTTGCCCTTTTTAATTTGACCTTTTCAATAGCTTCGATACATATATCAGTATTGCATCCCATTGAATACATCATCTTGCCGTTGATCTTCTGGCCGCCAATAAGCTGGCCAAAAACATTTACTCCGAAGTCCATGGCATCGCGTACAACGTGCGTATAGTTTGATGCAAGGTGGTTTCTTTGCGCCACCGGTGAACCCATGTATCCGCCTGCCTTGTTAAAGAACTCATAGACTTCGACGTTTTTCGGCATTTTACCCGCACGAAAATCCAGCATATAATCAAACTGGGGGCTCCCGCCGAAAACCCTTTCTACAAGGGGCCCCAGGAATCTCTTTTCAAGATCACTTTTCATACCGGGCCTTTCAAGGGCCAGGGCCGTAACAATTTTGAGCTTGATCGTCGGGTCCTGTTTTGCCCTGGCATACAGTTCGTTGATGAATAGAACCGGTTTGCCCAGTGCAAGGGTCATTCCAAAAATGATATCGTTGCCGATATAGTCGAGCACGTCATCAACTGCTTTTGCTGTTTCGTTGTAAATTAAACCTGCCTTTCCTTTAAACATGGTTACCTCTTATTTTTTTAGTGTTAGGGCAATATCTGTACATACCGTATCCGGGATTATAGAGAGATATTGTGTTTGAGAATTCCTGATGCTTTATTTTTAATATAATAAAAGTAATACAGAAATTACTATCTGTCAATTTCAATATTGGACAGATTTTTCTTTATGTACTGTTTATAAAAAAATTTCAATAAAAATATGAATTTTTATTAAAAAAAATAGAGAGTATCAGAATGTGAATAAGTAATTATTGAAGAAGTAAGGATTTTAATAAAAATTTTGCCTTATAATGTTAAATAATAATTGAAATAGATGTCCCCGAAATTCCTGAAGAGGAGTTCAATCGGTTGAAGATTGCTTTTAAGAGCATGGTTGTATATTCCTCAGGGTACAATTTATCAATATCAGCCATGTTTGTAAATGCATAGGTAAAATCTCAGCAGTAAACTGTGGCCATAAATTCCGCTATTTGTCTGGTAAAATTGTTACTATTAAATTTTTATTATATAAAAATTAATTTGACACCAGATAACGCAGTACAATTATTATAACGCTGTTTGTCCTGGAACAGCTCTGCCGTTTCAATGCGGCGGCCGGTTTTAAAAATATAAATAATAACAGGCATAATCATGAATATGAAAAGTTATCAGACCTTCATCGGGGAGCTGAATATCCTCGATATGGGCGCATGGGTTCCCGAGGAAAAAATCTGCAGTTCCTCTCTTCAGTTGGATATTGACAGGTTTCCGGTTCTTGGCAGTTTTGACCTGGTGGAAAAAGCCGGTGTCATTGAACGGCGCGTCGCCTGTGAAAATACATCCGTGCTCGACATGGCCGAACTCGCCTCGCTCGATGCAATTTCAAAAGCCTCCCGTGTGCCGGGATTTTCCATTGAATCCATAGATACTGTCATATACTCCTCGGTCTTCAGGATGTACTCTGAGCCTGCGACGGCAACCCTGCTGCAGAAACGCCTGGGTATCGGTTCAGCCATAAGCTTTGATGTCTCCAACGCGTGCCTCAGTTTTATTGACGGCCTCATCATTGCCGACTCATTCATCAAATCGGGTATGTCAAAGTGCGCACTGGTGGTCAGCGCTGAAAAGGTGAGCACCGTTCTTAAAAACAGCCACAGGGCCATTGTTGAAAACGGCACAGGACGCGAGTACCTGGCATCGCTTACCCTTGGAGACGGCGCTGCCGCCGCGATTGTCTGTCCTGACACATTAGCAGAACATTCGCTTCTGAAACTGAAGGCATATACCAGGACAACAATCAGCGATTATGCCGAATGCTGCGTGCTTCCGTCGCAGGAACACCCCATGTCAACGGATTCGCGAATGATGTTCGACGCGGCGATCAGGCATTACCCGGGGATGTTCAAGAGCCTGATGAAAGAGATCGGCTGGAGCATAGATGATATCGATGTAATAGTTCCGCACCAGGCAAGCCTCAAGATCATCAGGAGGGCCATGGAGGCTATAAATTATCCCATGGAGAAATGCGCGGTATCAGTTGATTTCTACGGGAACATGGCCTCAGTATCAATCCCCTTTACTCTCAAACAGTCAATCGAAACGGGGCAGCTCACAAGGGGCAACCGCGTGGGCATCCTGGGTTTCGGTTCAGGGCTTTCATTTTCAATGATGGCCTTCGAGGTAAGCAATTCATCCTCGGGGGATGCAGGGATTTAAGGGATTCTGTTAGTGAAGACTTTCATGCGGGTGCGTGTAAAACATTTGACTTTTGTTCTGCAACAGTTCAGGCTGTTTTATACCGGTCAGAAATTGGGTTTTCGCAGTTGCTATTGTTCCCGGACCGCCTTCGGCGGAAGGAGTACATATCATCATGTGTTTATTCCTTTTATAAATGATATTATGCCGGATCTACAGCCTGATAGAATAAACTTAATGGTTCGTAATTGATGAATAAATACAGCGGGCTTGATAACCTTAATGATGGTTATGTTTTTAAAGATGTAATCAGGGATACGCTTCAGACAACCACGTTTTATGCTGTGAGCCCCTCGGGGGAATCATGCATAGTCAAGGTGCTGAATACGGGCCAGCTTAAACCGTCAGACCTTGCTTTATTCAGAAAGGAATACGAATCATTAATCAGCCTTGGCATAAAGGGCGTGCTGAAAGTAAGCGAAGTGGGTTTGTACAGGGATAAGCCTGCTGTTGTCTCGGAATACTTTGAGCCTTTTTTTCTGTCGGATTATATGCGCGGCGGCAGGATTGACACAGGTGAATTCCTGCGCATTGCTATCAGGATCACTGAAGTACTCACCGATGTCCATAAAAACAGCCTCCTCTGCCTGGACATCCGCCCGGGGAACATCGCGTACGAGCCTGACTCGATCAACATCATAGACCTGAGCTCAACCGTCATCCTCACCCGTAAACATGAACAGCTGTTTAACCATGAATTTATAAATGAGTCCCTTCCCTATATTTCACCGGAACAGACAGGAAGAATGAACCGCTCCGTGGATTACAGGAGCGACCTCTATTCTCTCGGGATAGTGCTCTATGAGATGCTTACAGGCAGGCTGCCGTTCCTGTCGGATGACCCGATGGAGGTGCTGCATTTTCATATCGCAAAGAATGCCCAGCCGCCATCAGAGATCGACAGAGGCATTCCCTCTGTGCTGTCTGACATCATCATGAAACTTATCGAAAAAACTCCGGAGGAGAGGTACCAGAATACATCCGGGCTTCTTGCAGACCTGGTCAGGTGCTCCAACCAGTATACATCCACAGGCCGGATAGATCCCTTTAAAATCGGCACAGAGGATATTTCGCCCTTCCTGACCATCCCCGACATCCTCGTTGGCAGGGAGCGCGAAATTGATGTGCTCAGAAGCGTATTTTACAGAACCGGCTCTCACCTGCCGGGGGCACATGACAGGGGCAGGGGGGTGAGCCTTGTGCTTCTTTACGGTAACGCCGGGTGCGGCAAGTCATCGCTTGCCAATGATCTCCGCAAACTTGTGTCGGCTAACAAAGGTTATTTTATTTCGGGCAAGCACCACGAACACCAGCAGAACGTGCCTTACGGCGCTATCGTTGAGGCATTCAGCGGAATGGTCCGGCAGGTCATCGCGGAAAGCGAAGAGAGGATCGCGCGCCTTGCGGGGATAATCAGGGAAGCCCTGGGCGATAACGCCAGGGTGATGACGGACATCATTCCCGACCTGGAACTGCTCATCGGCAGCCAGCCTGCCGCTCCCGAACTGGGAAGCGATGGATCGCAGAACCGCCTTAATTATATTTTTTCACGTTTTGTAAAAGCCATGGCCTCGGCTGCGCAGTCAGTAGTTTTATTCATTGATGACATCCAGTGGATGGATGCCGCATCGATCAAGCTGGTTAAGGGCCTTATCGGCAACAGGGAGATTGACAACCTGATGCTTGTTCTGTCATGCCGCACCGAGGGTTTCAGCAATTCACCGCACAGCGACAGCCTCATTGATTTTGACGAACCGGGTATCGAAGCCACCAGGATACAGCTATATCCTTTAAGCCCCGATGATACAATTACGTACGTGCACAGGTTCGCAGCTCTCAATGATGATGACGCGCGTCTCCTTGGCAGCCTGGTTTACCAGAAGACGGGCGGGAACCCGTTCTACATTAACCAGCTCATGAAAACGCTCTACGGGAACGGCGCTCTCTATTACACTCCCGGCCAGGGCTGGTGCCTCAATTCCAACGTCATCAACAACACCACCATAGCCGATAACGTGATCGCGCTTGTATCAGAAAGAATAGACGCAATGCCTCCTGAAAAGAAAAAGATACTGTGTACCTGCGCGTGCCTTGGTTCCCGTTTTGACATTGAGACTGCCGCTGAAATTGAAAATGATACCGTAATGAACGTTTACAGCGCTGTCATGTTCGGCATTGATCAGGGGATACTGGTCAAGCAGGACAAAGAGTACTCTTTTGCCCACGACAGCATTCAGGAGGCAGTGTACTCTCTCATAAATGAAGACGGGAAAGCAATAATACATATGAAAGCGGGCAAGGCCCTCATGGCAAAGCTTCAGGGAGATGAACATGAAGAACACATAGACCATGTTGTGAACCAGTTCACCGCGGCCCTGCCGGCAGTTAAAACTGAAGATGAGAAATTAACAATCGCGCGGCTCTTCCTCTCCGCGTCACGGAAGGCGATCAGTTCGGCAGCCTATGAATCTTCGCTGGTTTATATAAAGAACGCCCTTAAACTTGCGGGCCAGGAATACTGGGAGCGGGACTATGAACTTGCGCTCTCCCTGCACCGGGCCGCGGCAGAGTCGGCCTTTCTCGCGGCGGACTTCAGGTACATGGATAAGATCATATCGCTTTCGCTCAAGAAGATACGTTCGTTCATGGACAGGATTCTGATTCATGAACTTGTTATTCAGGCCCACTACGCCAGGAACAGGATGACTGAAGGACTGAATGAAGGCCTCCGCGTGCTGCATCTCCTGAAAGAGCCGCTTCCTGAAAAACCAAAAAAGTTTCATGTAATACGCGGCCTGATCAGCACTAAACTGCTTCTCAGGAAGAGGGGCATTGATGAACTCCTTGGCATGAAGGATATGGCCAATCCTGTCAAGAGCGCGGCATTTGACATCATAAACAACATGGGGATCTCGGCATATAAATCCTCGCCACGGATGCTCCCTCTGATTGTATTCAGGGCCGTTGAATTTTCTGTCAGGTACGGGTGCGCCCCTGCCACAGCCTACAGCTTTGCCGGATACGGCATGATCCTCTGCGGTGCTCTGGGCGAGATTGATAAAGGATTTGAGTACGGGAGCCTTGCCCTGAAACTCTCAGAAAGGCCGGGCGGCGTCAAGTACAGGGCCAGGACCATACACCTTGTCTACTGCATGATCTGGCACTGGAAAAACCATCTGCGCGATACCCTCGACAATATACTCTATGCCTATAAACTGGGCATGGAGACCGGCGACATAGAGGACGCCACATCCTCAGCGCATCTCTATTGTTTATACAAGTACCTCTGCGGCTTCAGCCTTGATGACCTCGCATCGGAGATGGAATACTATGAGGGCATAATAAAAAGGTTCAGGCAGGAGACAAATTTAAATTACCTTCGGATTGAACGGCAGGCAGCCATCAACCTCATACAGCAGAGCGATGATCCGTGCATCCTTGAGGGAGAAGCCTACAGCGAAAAGCTGATGCTTCCTGTTCATGAGACGGCAGGCGACAGGACGGCAATAGCCATCCTGAATTTTCAGAAGATGATTTTAAACTTTCTGTTCGGGAATTATTCCGGGGCACTTGACTGTGCAGGGCGGGCAGAGGCCAACCTCGATTCGCTCATAGGCCTGGGTTTTATCCCGGTATTTTATTTTTACGATTCACTGACAAGGCTCGCGGCATATAACGGCAGCGCAACAGGGGAGAGAAAGAAAATCCTGAAAAGGGTCAGTGCGGGCCTGAAAAAAATTACCGGGTGGTCAAAGTATGCTCCGGTGAACCATGAACATAAGCGCATGCTCATCGAGGCAGAGCTGTGCAGGGTAACCGGCAGATTTAATGAGGCCATGGCGCTTTATGACAGTGCGGTAAAGGGAGCACGTGACAACGGCTATGTTCAGGAGGCTGCAATTGCCAGCGAGTGCGCGGCCAGGTTTTTCATGTCTACCGGTCAGGAAAAGGTTGCGTCAGTCTATGCACTGGAGGCGGCAGAGCTTTATGAGCAATGGGGATCAACAGTCAAGGCGGCGCAGGTCAGGGAGGTTTATGACAGCCTTCTTGCGCGCAGCGCGTCTGCTGGTAAAGCAGGGGCCAGTGCCATAGGCGACAGGAACGGTTCCGGCGCGCTGTCAGGTTTATGGAATCCGGCTCTCGATACCGCAGCCCTGGTAAGCGCCATGCATTCAATATCGGGCGAGATAGTCCTTGACCGGTTTATTGAGAACCTCATGAGGCTGATTATAGAGAACGCAGGCGCACAGAGGGGCGTGCTCATCGTCAGCAGAAACGATGAACTGATGGTCGCCGCTGAAGGGCTGGCTGACATTGCACCCTCCGTAATAAAAAAACCGCTTAAACTCAGCGAATACAGCGGGATCCCGCTCTCAATAATCAATTACATAAGAAGAACAGGGGAGACTGTAGCCCTTGCCAACGCCTCATCAGACAGGCTTTTCATGTTTGATGATTACATACAGAGTAATAAAATCAGGTCTGTCATGTGCCTTCCCATGGTCCACCAGCAGAAGATGAGGGGCATCCTATACCTGGAAAATAACCTTGCAACGGATGTCTTCAGGCCCGACAGGATGGAGATTGTGAGCCTGCTTTCAGTTCAGGCCGCCATATCCCTTGAGAATGCTGTTTTTTTTGAGCGGGCCCTGGCTGCAGAGAGTGAAATTCAGGGACAGTTCGAAGAGATGCAGAGCCAGTATGAAGAGATGGAGGCAATGAACGAGGAGCTTCAGCGCGCCTACAATGACCTTGATTTGGCACACTCGCGTCTTGCCGAGGAGGGCCGTATGCTCTCTATTTTCAGGCAGATGGCAGATTCATCTGTTCAGGGCATGTCTATCACAACGCTTGACGGAAGGATCATATACATCAATTCCGCATTCTGCAAAATTGGCGGTTTTTCTGAAGACCAGGTTATGGCGGGCATGAACATCCTTGATCTGCTGTCAGATAGTATGCGTGAGAGGGTTGAAAAACACATAATGCCGGTTGTACTTGAAAAGGGCCAGTGGATTGATGAACTGAAACTGCTGAACAGGCTGAATGAAAAGAAACAGGCCATACAGACAATGTTTCTTCTTCGTGAGGCAAACGGAGAGCCGCTCTTCCTTGCAAACATCATAACAGATATAACCGGTATCAGGGAGGCCGAAAGTATTATGCGTGAAAGCGAGGAGCGTTACCGCCTGCTCGTTGAAACCATGAACGACGGACTCTGCATCCTTGACAGGAAGGGGCACTTCACTTATGTGAACAAATCTCTCTGCGCAATGCTCGGTTACATGGCCGATGAACTTCTTGGCAGGCATATTACCTCGGTCCTTGATGATGAGAACAGAAAGAGTTTCATGTATGAATATTCCAGGAGGGAAAACGGCGAAAACAGCATCTACGAGATTGAATGGACCAGAAAGGATTCCGGCAGGCTTTCGACTATTGTTTCACCAAAGTCCATATATGATTCTGACGGCAGGTTCATTGCGAGCTTCGGAGTAATAACAAATATTACCGAACGCAAAAATGCTGAAAGGGAGAAGGACAGGATACAGGCCCAGCTCCTTCACTCCCAGAAGATGGAGGCAATTGGGACCCTTGCCGGGGGCATAGCCCATGACTTCAACAACATGCTTACATCAATCTTCGGCAACACGGACCTGCTGCTTCTCGACATGGACATCAATGACAGGAAATATTCCCTGGTCCAGGAAATCGCCAATGCGGCGGAAAAGTCAGCATCCCTCACGCGGCAGCTGCTTACATTCAGCAGAAAGCAGATAATGGAAACATCATTGGTTAACCTCAACAGTGTAATACTGGAAATGGAAAAGATGCTTAACCGCCTGATCGGCGAGGACATAAAACTTACAGTGGAACTTGCCCCCGAAACCGGAAACATTAACGCTGACAAGAGCCAGCTCGAACAGATAATACTCAACCTCATAGTGAACGCAAGGGATGCAATGCCGGATGGAGGTAAACTCCTGATCAGGACAGAGAGCGTGTTTTTTGAAAGTACCCCTGAAGGGGGCCCTGAAAACATAAGCGGCAGTTTTGCAAGGCTCTCGATTGAAGATAACGGCACAGGAATGGACGCTGAACTTGTGGGAAAAATTTTTGAACCGTTCTTTACAACAAAGGAAACAAACAAGGGTACAGGTCTGGGGCTTGCGGTTGTTTACGGTATTGTCAACCAGCATGACGGCTGGATTGAGGTAGACAGCGAACCTGGAAAAGGTACAATCTTCAGAATATACATGCCGGTTTTATCCGGCCAGTATGTAAAGCCTTCACCGGAGTATATAAATATTCAGAATGCCTCGAATAAGAAAGGGTTCGGCGAAAAAATACTTCTTGTTGAGGACCAGGAGGACGTGAGCAAATTTATAAGGAGCGCGCTTACAGGGTTTGGTTACCATGTGACGCAGGCCTTTGATATTCAAAGCGCAATTTCATTGTTCGAACAGGAGAATGGGGATTTTGACCTGCTGCTGAGCGATATTGTACTACCTGACGGCAAGGGGATTAACCTCGCAGACATGCTGCTTGAAAGAAATCCTGAAATGAAAATCATACTCAGCAGCGGCTACACCGAACAGAAGTTCCAGTTCAGGATAATCAGGGAAAAGCATTATAATTTCCTGCCAAAACCCTACACGCTGGATTCGCTGCTGGA
>CAYTSF010000096.1:0-1525 GCA_964440335.1 uncultured Leptospirales bacterium | reverse complement strand
TAAAAAGAGGTATAATCCTGTTTAATCGTTTTAGCCTGCTGTTAATGGGGTCAAGGGGCATAGCCCCTTGATAAGCCCCGCAGGGGGCATCCCTGCATAAGCGAAAGTTTATTGTTGAAATCTGAAAAGTATTTTACTAAATTATTGTTTGTGACGATTAAAATTATAGGTCACATAAACCTGCTCAGGGAGGAGCGGGTGACCCTGGAGGTCTTCAATGAATAATCTCATGAAAATGGAGGATCGTGAGATAAGAAAGAGCAGTAATACCGCAGACCCTGAAAGAATCAGGAAACTTAAAAAGCGGGTTGCGGATGAGTCATATCTTGATCATGCAATTTCAAAATTGGCAGCTGATCTATCTCACTATCTGACAAAAGAGTGAATTTAAAGGCTTACGCTTGTTATGCGTTTGCAGGTAATCATTTGAATAAGGGTGCCTGTCTGCTCCCGGACAGCACCCTTGTTTAAAACAAATCTTCCCGGAAAAACCAATGAGTGACGGCAACTCCTACGAACTGATAAACACTAACAGGACAATGAAAATTGTTTTCCTGGCCATATTCGCGCTGATTATAGGATTTTTATTATACATATTCAGGGTGTACCTCTGGCTCTTTCTCTATACGATGATCTTTTATGTTGTCCTGAAGCCCATGCATGACCGTGTTTTTTCACTGGTCAGGGTAAGGCTGCTCAGTTCGATAATCATGATTCTTTTTCTTCTGTGCATAGTGATAATTCCATCAACTTACCTCCTCATGGTTCTTGCAGACCAGGCCTTTGAACTTTACGGCCACATGCACTTTGCAATTAACCAGGATTTTCTGAAACAGATCGGTGAAAACAGGGCAGTCAATGATCTCATGTCAATGTTTAATCTGAATCAGGGAGAGATCGCTGCGAAGATAACAGAGTATGTTCAGCAGACCACCATGTCAATTTTTTCCAGCATAACAGCAATTATATCATTTCCGGTTAACCTTATTATTAAGTTCATGCTCATGCTGCTCATACTTTTTTTTCTTTTCAAGGATGTTCATATAATTGACAGGTCATTTTACAGGATACTGCCGTTGCCCGATGATCTGGAAAAGGACGTTCTCCAGAGGCTGAAGAAAGTCATATACATACTGATGATGGGCAACCTCATGATCATGAGCCTGCAGGGTTTCATGGTAGGGCTGGGCCTCTACATCGCGGGTATAGGCATGCCACTCATCTGGGGGACTATAGCGGCGATCCTTTCGCTTATACCTGTCATAGGGACAACATTTATATGGGTGCCTGCCTCGCTCTACCTTGTGTTTATTGGGAATGCCAAAATGGCCATATTTGCAGCAGTCTGGTGTTTCACCTGGTACATGCTGCTTGAAAACCTGGTCAAGCCCAAGGTGCTTGGTGACAAGCTGGATTTCCACCCGCTGATATTTTTCTTTCTGCTGCTTGCAAGCATCCAGGCCTTCAACATTCCGGGCGTAATAATCGGGCCAATGCTCCTGTCGCTCTTCTATTCGTTCTGGGA
>CAYTSF010000095.1:0-13249 GCA_964440335.1 uncultured Leptospirales bacterium | reverse complement strand
CTCATGCGACGTGTTGGCAAGGAACTCATCCTTTAGCTGGTTGGCCCTGGTAAGCTCATCGTTGGCTGAAACGAGTCTGTCCGATGAGTTCCTGAGGTTCATGACCATGTTGTTGAAGGTGCTTGCCAGTTCGCCCAGTTCATCGCTACGGTCTATGTCAACGGCGCACTGCAGGTCCCCGTCGCTGACCTTCCTGGCCCCTTTTGTCAGCTTGAGTATGGGCGCGGTGAGGTAATCGGCAAGAAGCCATGAAACAATAAAGGTGATTATGAATGTAAGAAGCGATACGCCCAGGGCAACCATGAGCATCGAAGACTTGAAATTTGCAATCTCCCTGTGGAAGAGTTCAATAACAACAAGCCCGTTGGCTATACCCTTGCTGTCCCTGATTACGCCGTAAACAGTTGACAGGTTCTCGCCATAGATGCTTGTCTGCTGTGTCCTGGTCTCTACGGTGTTCCTCTGGCTCTCGATAATCTGCTTGCACCTGTCCTGGACGATTTTGGATTCCATGTATAGTTCACCGGGCATGCTCTGGGATTCGTCCTTCGCAGTAAACGAGTAATAGATTTCCACCGGCATGTCATTCACCTGAAAAGATGCCAGCGCCTCCCTGTGGCTGATGTCAATACGTTTGCTTCGCGATTCCAGGGCAAGGGGGCCGCGGGAAACAACGCGTACAAGTTCTTTTCCGTCGAGGGTGATTACCCCGTCGCTATTGATAACTACAGGGTACGATCTGTTGTTGATTTTAACCTTGAAGCTGCTGTTGTAAATCTCTTCGTTGTACTTGATCAGGATCTCGTCGTTTCTGCCGATGCTGAGAGCCATTCCGAAGTAGGGAGATGTAATCCACACTGTGTCGGCCTGAAGGATATCGGAGTCGACTATGTATGTAAGCTTGTCGTTCTTTTTATCATAGCTTATGGAGAAGAGGTAGGTTATATATTGTTCATGGTTCTTGATGTTGTTCATGTACCTGAGGTACTTTTTGTATTCAGGGTCAGAGGTGGCTTTCATCGAGTTAAATGTCTTATGCCTGTCCCCGTCGATCGAGAGAGCTATGGACCTGGCCAGTGACTGTTTGCTTTCTATGAATGAATTATAGTAGAGTCCACCGGCAAAGCGGAAAAGTGCAAAGCCGAGAGATGTTGCTATCATTAAATTGATGATGATTGAAAAAAGGATGATTTTTTTTCTGAGGTTTTTTTTCATTTTCTACCAGGCAAAATTAATTTGTTCTTTCCGGAATTCACAACTGATTAAGCCGGAAGTGCCTGTTGATTCAGTATTTTCCGGTTATAATTTTTACTTTTTTAACGGAAATATCGGGCTGCGAACCTGATAAGATGTTAAAAAGCCTCCGTTAATTATGTTTGTCAATATAAAAACAGAGTACATAATACCGGTGAGTCATGAAGCTGAGGACATATCCCGCTTGCTGTAAATCCGACATTCAGGTGTTCAACAACTCCAATAGAGCAGTTATGCCTGAAAATCAATATCATTTCGTTATCAATGAATTAATTTATGGCAAGCCGGACGTTTTTGTATTATAATTTATCAGTACACAATTTTCATAATGCACAATAAGCAGGGGGTATGGGATGAGAATAAATGATATGAGGATTTCTACAAAACTGGTGCTGAGCTTCAGCATAGTTGTTCTTATACTGCTACTGGTAATATTTTTCCAGATTTATTCGATTGTAAAACTCTCAGGTTTACAGAAACAGGTAACTCATATTTATGATAATTCAGTTCATATAAGAGATATTAGCAACAACCTGACAAATGTATATACAATTTTTTCAGACCTTGTGGTTAACAGAAATTTTTATGATTGGGACAAGAATATTTCAACTGTAAAAAATAATTTTAATGCAGATGTGGAATTTCTGCAGGGTATGGCCTTCAGTGAAGAGGACCTTCAGAAAGTGGCTTCTTTTTCGGATTCATACGGCCAGATGATAATGCTTCTTGAGGCGGGGCATGATATCCTTAAAACATCAGACACAGGTGTTTCGGGTGATATTATAATTTATGATTCAGGTATTGACAGCCAGAGAGAAACATCGCAGGCATATCTGGCCACTATAATCGAAGGATATAATAAAGAGGCAAGCGACGCGGATTCGGATTTCATGAAGCAGAGCAGGCTTTCCCTGATTATTGCCGTTGCGGTTACATTTTTTGCACTGATAATCTGCGGTGTGCTTATAACTTTAATATACAGGTATATAGTATCAAATATAAACAATGATGTTAATTATACAAAAAAACTTGCAGAGGGTGATTTTACCGAAAGGCTCACTGTTAGCTCCAGTGATGAATTCGGTATTCTTGCTGGTTCACTTAATAAGACTGCAGAAAACCTTGAGTCCATGATGCGGAACATTCAGTCCGCCATGATTGTTCTCATCCAGGCGATAAATGAGATCGCGGTTGGCAACCAGAACCTTTCGCAGCGCACCGCTGAACAGGCATCATCTGTAGAGGAAATCGCGGCAACAATTGAGGAGTCCTCCGCAGCGTACAGGCAGAACTACGATAACGCACAGAACACAAGCAACATTGCCAGCAGGTCTGCAAGCCTTGCGCAGAGCGGCGGCGTTCTGGTTGATGAGGCGATTGTCATGATGGACCACGTAAGCAGTTCGAGCAATAAAATTTCTGAAATCATCGACATGATAAACGGCATAGCTTTTCAGACAAACCTGCTGGCACTCAATGCTGCTGTTGAAGCGGCCCGTGCCGGTGAACAGGGCAGGGGATTCGCGGTTGTTGCCGGCGAAGTGAGGAACCTGGCTCAGCGATCGGCATCCGCAGCAAAGGAGATCGGCAACCTTATACAGGAGTCAGTGGATAATGCCACGGCCGGCAGCGTTAAGGTAAACAGCAGCGGTACGGCGCTTAAAGAAATAATTGAATCTTCTATCAGTGTAAACAGGATGGTCGCCGAGATAACAACCGGTATGAATGAGCAGAAGGCGGGCCTGGACCAGATAAATTCAGCAATTACAGATCTCGATTCCATGACCCAGCAGAATGCCGCACTGGTTGAGGAGATTGCATCCTCAAGCGAAGAGATGCAGGCACAGGCCAAGGATCTTGAAGCTATGATCTCTATGTTCAGGATACGGCAGGTATGATGCTTCCCCTTCGCATAAAAAGGCTGCCATCGGGCAGCCTTTTTATGCGGAAAAAATTCCAGGATATCTATTCCTGATACATTTTGTCTATCTGTGGCTGGTACTTCTGGCCGATGGCTTTACGCTTCAGTTTCATGGTCGGGGTAAGTTCGCCTCCCTCCTGTGTGAGTTCACTTGTAAGAAGAGTGAATTTTTTAATCTGTTCAACCTGGCCGAGGGATTCGGTCCTTTTCGCGATAATTTCACCGTATAGACTTATAATTTCAGGTTTCTGCACAAGCTCCTCTTTCGAGCTGTAGCTTATGCCATGCTTCCTGCAGTATTCATCAAGAATTATAAAGTTCGGCACAACCAGGGCCGAAATGAATTTTCTTCCCTCGCCAATCGTGACAAACTGTTCAATGAAAAGTTCATCGCCAAGCAGCACCTCTATCTGCTGCGGAGATATGTTTTTTCCTCCGGCTGTTATTATCAGGTCTTTGATGCGGTCCGTGATTTTGATATATGTCAGCATGTCCCCATGTTTCTCTTCAGTTATCAGCTCGCCCACATCCTGTGTCCTGAACCATCCGTCCTCAGTGAAGCATGCCTTTGTTTCATCGGGCTTTTTGTAGTACCCGGACATGCACATCCCCCCCTTTAACTGGATCTCGCCCTCTGCTGAAATTCTTGCCTGTACCATGGGTATCATGGGGCCGCAGTACGCCGGCTTGCCCGTGTCCCTGTAACCGACGCACACCGGGAAAAATTCCGTGAGCCCGAATCCCTGGATTATGTTTATGCCGAAGGCCTGGAAGAATTCATTTATATCAGGCGCGAATGCTGCTCCGCCTATGTGGTAGACATTGCAGCGTTCAGTACCCAGTTTGGCCCGGACTTTGCTGAAAATAATCCTGTCTGCAAGCCTGTACCTGAAACCTTTCTGTCCTTTGCCTGTGGAGATTTTTTTCCTGTACTCCTCTATTCCGACTTTTGCTGCCCAGGCAAAAAGTTTTTTCTTTACCGGTGAAGCTGTCTTGAGCCCCTCATGTATCGTGCCATATACTTTTTCCCATATGCGCGGCACGCTGGTCATGAAGTGGGGCTTTACGTATGACATTACGTCAACAAACTGCTTGGGGTCAGGGCAGTAGGCGATCCTGACTCCTGCACTCATGCAGCCGTAGGACCACATCCGTTCAAAAACATGGCTCAGTGGAAGTATTGCAAGGGATACAGTCTCGGTGCTTGCTTCGGGAAACCTCATGTACGATGGGAATATGCCGTTCATGAAACTCCTGTGGGTGTGTATTGCGCCTTTCGGCTTTCCCGTTGTACCAGATGTGTAAATCAGTGTCAGGATATCATCGGGTTTGACGTTGTTCAGCCTATCTTCGAGTTCGCTGTCATTCGTAAGTGTCTCTCCTTTTTTTATCAGGTCGTCCAGGTAGACGCTGTTGACAGCATCGATTTTTGTGTCGCGATCAAAGGCCACAATAAGTTTGAGGGAGCTGTTCGCCTTAATAATGTCGTGCGCCTTGTTATACTGTTCCTGGTCGCCGGTAAAAATGATTTTCACCTCGGCATCGCTTATGATGTACTCCGCCTCATCTTTTGAATTTGTCGCATAAATGGGAACAGATACGCCCCTTGTGGCCAGTATTCCCATGTCGCATATGGCCCATTCGGCCCTGTTCTGTGAAAAGATGGCACACATCTCGCCCGGTTGAAGCTTGATGTCGAGCAGGGATTTTGCGATAGCCCTTATCCTGCCTGCAAACTCTCCCCATGTTATGGATTCCCACTGGTTGTTTTTATTCTTCTGTGTCAGGGCATACCGGTCTTTGTATTGTTCCGCCCTTTTAAGCATCATATAGGCAAGTGTTTTATTTTCTGTAAGATAGGCATCAAAATCAGCCTGCCAGTCTCTTTTTGATTCGTTTAATGGCTGTAACATGATTTCCTCCCGTATAGTTTGCTATAAATGATGAAAATTCCGTATGTGCGATTGTGTCAATTAAATTTTGTATTTGTGTTCATATTTGCGAACGATATTCCTGGTGTTAAAATATCTGTAAAAGAGGCATCGATTATTTTGCAAAATATCTTCTCTGCGGCTTTTTGTTTTATCTTGACCGTCATATCGCATTGGTTATTTTTGATAGTATTACTGATATTAAACGATTTCCATAAAAATGAGGATTTTACAGGCAGGGGTACCTAATGATAAAGAGAATTGACCATGTTTCTCTTGCTGTTCATGATTACGAAAAGGCTGCGAGTTTTTTTACCGGTCTGCTTGGCCTTGTCCCCGGAGCATATGGCAGCGATGAATCGGGCGGTTTCTTCTGGCAGCTTTTTTCATGCGGCGACCTCTCGCGGTTTGAGCTGATTACTCCAGCCGGCGAAAAAAGTTTTCTCGACAGCTTCCTCAGCGGAAGGAGCGGGGGAGTCCATCATATTACTTTCCAGGTTGAAGATATAAGTGCAACAGCAGCGCGTCTCAGGTCAATGAATGTTCCATATTTCGGTTATAACGATAAATATGACAACTGGAAGGAGTTGTTCATCCATCCCCGCCATGCCTTTGGCCTGCTCATACAGTTTTCACAGTTTACTCCGGGTGACTGGCTCAATCCCTCAATGACCATGGGGGAGAATGAAAAATGGAGAGTGGGGCATGAGGGCCGGTCCTTGAGCCTGAAGTTTACACATCCCGGTGGAGGAGTTTTCGAAACATCTCTCGATGCATCAGAGGTTGATCTGCTCATAGCGGACCTCACTGCAGCAAGAAACAGGATGAAGTAAGCTCAGTGTACAGGGCTGTATTTAAAATCAGTTCCATGCAGGAGAAAGAGCTGTCATCGAAACTCACTGCCTCCGGAATCAGCAGCTTCTATGTGGAGATTACTTCAGATGTGAGGCGCCTGCATGTATTTCTTGATTCACCTGAAATGCCTGAACCTCTGAAGGGTCTGGCCCATGAATCGGTCGAAGAGGTGGGCGACACGTTCTGGAACGAGGCATGGGCCGCTTCATATACAGGCCATGAACTCACCCCCGGCATATATGTCCGGGCCAGCGGAACAGACCTGCCCGGAAAAAAGTTCAGGCACATCATCAACATCAGTCCGGGCAGGTCATTCGGAGACGGCAACCATCCCACAACAAGGTTATGCGCACAGCTCATGGAGGAATACCTTGCCGGTGCGGATAATCCTGCGGAGCTTACCATGCTTGATATGGGGACAGGTTCAGGGATACTGGCCATAACAGGTTATCTGCTGGGAGTAAGGGACATTGAACTCTTTGATGTTGATGAAGAATCAATAGTCATGGCTGAAAAGAATCTGCTGTTAAACGGCATAGAGGGCATCACTCCGGCACAGGCTGACCTCTACACGTGGGGGAGTAAAAGGAGCTATGACCTCATAACAGCAAACCTCCTGACCGGTATTATTGAGGATAATATTAACAGGATAAAGAGAGCGCCTGGCCCGGATGGTGTTATAATCCTCTCTGGCATAAGCAAAAAATGGACAAGGTCCATGATGAGATTGTTTAAAAAGCATAAACTTTTTCCCGTACATCATAAAAAGCTTGAAGGATGGAACGGATTTCTTTTAAAAAATATTCAGTGACAGGAGCATGCCCTTTATCCGGCAGATGATATATGCCGCCTGTGATAAAAGTGTCATGGCCGTTGTAAACAATCGATGAAGGAGCCCCGATGACTGCGCTTGGTCTCATGAGATTTGCAGCTTTTTTCTGCCTTATGTCAGCCCTGGGCCAGCTTGTGCTGAAAAAAAGGAAGAGGGAAAACTACAACCTCTTTATACTCTTTCTGCTCATGGGCACAATACTGCTGCAGTTTTATGCCATCGTGTCAGGCGAAGTGCTGCTCAACCCGCTCCTCCTGTCATATCACGCCACTGTGTTTTATATTTTCTGCCCGGTGCTCTACTACGCGCTTTACGCTGTTTCCATGCCCGACAGGGGATTCCCTGAAAAGTTTTACCTCTTTTTTATTCCGGCCATGATTTCATTCTGCTTTGATACATTTGTAATTTTTCATGGAAGCGTTTTCAGGGAACAGCTTGTAACGCAGTTTTTTACCGGTGAGAATTCTCCCGGTGTAATCATCTTCAGGATTTTTACAATCGGTGCCATTGTCCAGATACTGGTTTATAATGTCTGGCTGCTGGTACTGCTCCTGCCATCGTTCAGGAGCGGCGGTGACAAGAGTATAATCTACACGACCCTGGTCTTTTCGATATTATCTGCGGGCTCATCTGCCCTTGCGATACCGGGATACCTCTACGGACTGGAAAATTTTATCATGTACTGCGGAGTCAGCACTTCTGTGTGTATCATCCTGCTTTACCTTACCGGGACGCGTTACCCGGACTTCCTGCAGCTCCTTTCCCAGAAGGTGAAGAGGGGAATCTATTCGCGCTCGCTCCTTCGCGGGATCGATATTGAAGGGGTCATGAACCAGCTCGAGAGGCTGCTGCGCGAGGAGCGCATATGGGACAACGATAAACTCACTCTCAGTGAAACTGCTGCCATGCTCGACATCTCGCAGCACCAGCTTTCCCAGCTCCTGAACGAGAAGCTGTCGATGAACTTCAATGCCTATATAAATTCATGGAGGATAGACGAGGCCAGGAAACTTCTGGTAAACAGTCCTGATAAAACCGTGCTTTTTATTGCATACGAGGTGGGGTTCAACTCCAAGTCGTCATTCTATGAATCGTTCACGAAGCTTACTGGATTCACCCCCCTTGAATACAGAAAGAACAACCTGAAGAACAAAAACAAGGCATAACGGCCTGTATGTGACAAAGCCCTGCCGCAGGGTAATCATTCTGCAGGAAATCTACTGCGCGGGCCCATGAGCTACTGCATTAACCCCAGAGTTTAAGCGGCGCATGGTTGATGAGGGCGTGCAGGATGTCGCTCCGTGTTATTATCCCAGCCAGTTTTTTTTCATCGTCAAGTATCGGCATTGTCCCGATGTGGAGGTTGAACATGACCAGTGCGATCCTCCTGATGTCAGTCACCCTGCTTGCTGTGATTACCTCGCGTATCATGATACTGGCAACTCTTTCATCTGTATGGCCCTCCACCCTGTTGCCGGTTATTATCAGGCGCTTCAGCAGGTCCCTGTCTGAAATGATACCCTCAGTGGTTCCTTTCTCTGAAAGCACCGGCATATGCCGGACTTTTTCATGAACAAAAAGTTCCCATGCCTCTTTGATTGTCATGGAGCTGCTGATTGTCTTAACCGGTGAGCTCATGATCTGCCAGGCGTGAAGGATCGGTTCGAGCTCATTCTTCAGCTTGAGGGATTCCCTGTATGTTTTTTCGGCATAGGAAAGCCTGCTCTCCTTGCGCTCGTATGAATCGCCATGGCCACCATCCGATTCATCCCGTATGATTTTGCGGGATGGTGAGTCCCTGTGCACGCCCCTGACATCCTGCCTATGAATGATTGCCTCAAGGGAGAGGTCGCGGTAATAACCTTCAAGCGTATGAATGAAAAACATTAATGTACCTCCTGAACTGGAGCCTGTAAACCTGGATTGGCATTCAGTTGCAATCCGTTTAACATACCGGTATATAAATTATCGGCCAGGAGTGTGTAAAAAACTATGGTGCAATGGCCCTCTATGTGTCGCTGCGGATAGTTCTGAAAAATTCAGGGCCGGTTTAAGGGCAAAGCAGCGGTTGATAATGTTTTTTTTAACATAAAAATCCCCTTTGCGTGGTTCATGTAAAAAAAAACAGTCCGGATATATAAATTCAGACGAAGCCTTTTTAATTCTGTGTAAATATTCATGGTAATGTTGAGGTAATATTTACGGTGCTGAATAATATAACTGAAATAATTATTACATTAAAACTGTACTCCGGGATCGAAAAAGAGTTAAAAATCAGTGATTATGATGAAAATATTGGTATTTTACTTACCGTAAAACCGGGCACATCGCTAAGGAGCATAATAAAAAAAACCGGGCATAAAAAACTCTCCCACTGTGTTTTTTTCAGCAGGGGGCATCATATCTCGCTGTGGAAAAGATTTTATGAATCCACCGAGGTTTCATGTCTCCGCGTCTCCGGTGGTGGATGAAAAAAATAAATAAACTGACGATTTAATTTGAAGGAGAATTTAGATGGATGAAATCAGAGGAACAAGCAACAGGATCCTTGAAGTTAATCTTACAAACAGGGATTTTTCCGAGTACCAGGTTGATCCGAAAGATCTGAAACTGTACCTGGGCGGTAAGGGCCTTGCTCTTAAACTGCTGTATGACAGGATGATACCCAGGGTCGATCCACTTGGTGAGAAAAACATGATCGCCCTCATGACCGGCGTATTCATGGGAACCGGGGCCCCATGTTCTGGAAGGTTTGCCGCTGTTACAAAATCCCCCCTTACAGGGATAATGACTTCTTGTTCATGCGGCGGGCCGTTCGGCATGGCTCTTAAAACTTCGGGCTGGGATGGAATGATTATCAGGGGCAAATCTGATAAACCTGTTTATCTTTATATTGATTCAAAGGGTGTTGAGTTCAGGGATGCGAAGAAACTATGGGGGCTCGATACGCACAAGGTGCAGGAGGCCATTGCTGCCGAGGGTGCGGGCATTATGGCAATTGGCCCGGCAGGTGAAAACCAGGTGAGGTTTGCAAACGTCGCTTCAGGGCACAGGTTCCTCGGCAGGGGGGGCATGGGTGCTGTCATGGGATCGAAGAACCTCAAGGCGATTGTTGCAAAGGGGGGCGAGTTTAAAATAGTCCCGGTAAAGAAAAAGAAGTTTGATAAAACAAAAGCAAAGGCGACTAAATTCATTAACAATAACGATATATCCGCAGGTTCATACAGGAACTTCGGCACAAATGCCAATGTCAACCTGAATAACGCGGGGGGCATACTCCCTGTGCGCAATTTTACAGGGGGGACTCACGGAGAGGCGCACAAGATTTCAGGTGAGACCATGGCAGAGAAGTTCAAGACCTCATACAGCACATGCAAACCCTGTACCATCCTCTGCGGACACAAGGGGAACATCGGCGGTAAAATGAGGCAGGTTCCTGAATATGAAACAATAGGTCTCATGGGGTCGAACCTTGAGATATTTGATCCTGTAAAAATCGCTGACTGGAACGATATCTGTTCACTCATGGGTATGGATACCATTACTGCAGGCGGGACACTTGCATGGGCAATGGAGGCTACAGAGAAGGGGCTTTTCAAATCAAACCTGAAGTTCGGGTCGCCGGATGGTGTTTCGGAAGCTCTGATTGACATGGCATACATGAAGGGGACTGGCAAAGACCTTGCCATGGGATCAAGGTACTGCTCGCAGAAGTTCGGCGGGGAAGATTTTGCCATCCATGTCAAGGGCCTTGAGATGGCAGCATACGATCCGCGCGGTTCGTTCGGCCAGGGCCTGTCGTATGCCGTGGCGAACAGGGGGGCGTGTCACCTGGCATCAACATCATTTGCCCTTGAGGTATACATGAACCTCATCAATCCATATGCCTACAACAGCAAGGCATCGCTCATCAAGTACCAGGAGGATATCATGTCTGCAATCAATTCGCTTCAGACCTGTGTATTCACCGCCTTCCCCTACGAGCTTGAAACACCTTTAATGAAGATTATGCCCAAATTCATGCTCAGGCTGTGCATGAACCTCATGGCCGGTATTGCGCTCAGGCTCGTGGATGTAAGCCTGTGGCCCGAGTTCTGGTCTTCGATCACAGGGTACAGGCTGGGGATGACCGCATTCCTACGCGCAGGCGCAAGGGTACAGGTGCTTGAGAGGCTCATGAATACAGAGGAGGGGATATCGCGCAAGGACGACACACTTCCTGCACGGCTGCTTACAGAGCACAGAAAATGCGATGACCGCGAAATTGCAATCCCACTTGAGAAAATGCTTAAGAGGTATTATTTTATCAGGGGATTCGATAAAAACGGTATTCCTAAAAAGAGAACATTAAAAAGACTGAAAATAAATTTTGGAACAGCGGGGGAATAACATGCACATACCCGGATACTACGAATTTTTTAACAAGACACGGATCAGCTCCGGCAAAAAGGCCCTGGAGAACATTCCATTTGACCTGAAGAGCATGGACGCTGTGAAGCCTCTTGTTGTTACAGATGCATGGAGCGTTAAACAGGGCTATGCGGATGTGCTTAAAAAAAGTTTCTATGATTCAGGAATGATAATTGGCGCGATCTATGACCAGGTTCATAAATATCCATCAACGGCAACGGTCATGAATCTTGTGAAGCTTTACAGGGACAGGGGGTGCGATTCAATAATCGCGCTGGGTGGCGCATCGCCCGCGGCAGTTGCCAAGGGGCTTAATATTGTCGTATCAAACAAAGGTGACAACCTGCTCGATTTTACCGACATGAGTAAAAGCGCTCACCTGCGGCCTTTCGTCTATATCCCCACGTCTGATGCGCTGGGCACCGAGACATCATGCGAGGCAGTTATCGATGCAAGGATATACAGGTCCCATGACCTTATGCCAGACACTGCTGTCATAGACCCCAGGATGATCGGGAGGAACGATGCAAAGCATATTGCCGGTGCGGGGCTGCTTGCCCTCGTCCAGGCTGTGGAGGCATGTACTTATGCTGAATGCAACCCGGTCAATGATTCCTTCGCTTTCGCGGCTATGGGGCTTGTATTTAACAACTTCAGGGCTGCCATGGGCGGGATGTTTAAAAGCAGAGAGCGTGCATCATTCGTAAACGGAGTGGCAATCTCGGGCATAGTTTATTCAAATGCGCCTGAGGGCCTTGCGAGGGCAATCGGCTTTGAGGCAGAGAAGATGACAGGTTACCCTGCGGGCATATGCGCGGGCATGGTACTCCCATACCTGCTTGATTACAAGCTGTCAGGCGTGAAGGCGGGTGTGCGTCCTGAACTCCTCCTGCCCCTTGCCGGTATTGACAGATACTGCGCTACTGAAGAAGGCAGAAGGGCCGGGGCCGGTGTTGATGCGCTCTATGGGCTGCTCGCCGGCCTTGACAGGGTGATCCCGGCAAACATGAAACTGATGAACATACCCGGATACATGATAGAAAAGATCGCTGCGGCAGCCGAGGAGAGAACAGGAACACTTTTCCCGAAGGGTATGGCGCTTGCTGTTCTTGATCACGCATATCACGGAAATAAATTCGGCGGGGGTAGATAATTATGAATATTAAGAAGTTTCCTGAAATCAAGCCAAAGGGCAAACCTTTTAAAAAGATATATGTTGCCATAATGCTCTGGATAGTGGGCAGGGCAATACAGGCCGCATCGCGTATTGACAAAGATGTGAAGAGGGAATTCGCAAGCCTCAGGGATGACTTTATGCTCCACCTGCACGTTCTGCCCGGAGGGCCGGGAATGATTGTGGGCAAGGATAAAAAGGGTAAGGTCAGGTACATGGGGTGGAACCCGAAAGGGAAGAAGATAACCCTGGACATGCAGGCAAAGAACATTGAGGCAGCCATGCTCATGTTTACGTTCCAGGAGGGGACATGCGTTGCTTCATGCAACAACAGGCTCGCTGTGCTTGGTGATGTTCCCGATACATGCACCTTTGTGCGAATCCTGAACATAGTCGAGACATACCTTCTGCCCAGACCAATTACTGCCCTTGCGGTGAGGAGATACCCCAAATGGTCAGAGATGAATCCCGTGAGGAAACACCTCTGCAGGATTCTTATTTACATAAGAACTTTTACTTTCTGACCAGTGAACAGATGAAATGAACAAGGAGACCAACATGCAGATACCCGGATATTATGAATTTTGCAACAGGGTGAAGGTCGTTTCCGGAGACCATTCGCTTGACCAGCTCCCTGCAATGCTTGCGGAACTTAAAACAGCGAAACCTATTATTATAACAGACAGGGGCGTTAAGGGGGCCGGACTCATTGAACCTGTAATAAAGGCCCTGGGGACAAAGTACAAGGCAGGCGCGATATATGATGACGTTCCTGCGGATTCAGACATAAAGGCTGTAAAGGCAATAGCCCAGCTGTACAGAAAGTCCAAGTGCGATGCGATTATCGCCGTAGGAGGCGGTTCGGTACTGGA
>CAYTSF010000094.1:9929-13325 GCA_964440335.1 uncultured Leptospirales bacterium | reverse complement strand
AAACAAAGTGGAGAGCGAATATGATAAAAAAAATCAGCATCCTTGTTATGTTCATGATCATGGCAGTATCGGTAATCTTCAATGCATGCGCAAAAAAGAGCGATGTTATAAGAATTGCAACTGATGCGACATGGCCCCCGATGGAGTCTGTTGATGAAAAAACAAAGCAGATTGTAGGTTTTGACATTGATTTTCTTAATGCCGTTGCGAAAGAGGGAAACCTGAAAATTGAAATTGTAAATACTGCATGGGATGGAATTTTTGTTGGTCTTGACGCTGGTAAATACGATGCCATCTGCTCATCTGTTACAATTACAGAAAAAAGAAAAGAGACAATGGATTTCACAGATCCTTATATCAGCATCGGGCAGATCATTATCGTAAAAAAAGACGTAAAGAACATGGAAACACTTGATAAATTCGAAGGCAAAAAAGTGGGCGCTCAGATTGGAACGACCGGTGCTTTTGAAATTGCAAAAAATAAAAATATAACACTCAAAACCTACGATGAAATCGGATTTGCCATTGAGGACCTTGTTAACGGCAGGATAGATGCTGTTGTATGCGATACACCAACAGCCCTGAACTATGTGCTTTTCAATCCTAAATACAAAGACACCCTTAAAACCGCCGGATCATCTTTTACTAAAGAGCAATACGGCATAGCAGTGAAAAAAGGAAACAAGAGAATCATCAGTTTACTCAATGCAGGAATTGCAAAGGTAAAAGAAAAAGGTATTGATAAAGAGCTTGAGAAAAAGTGGCTAAAATAAACGAAAAAACAAAAATTGAAATAACTGATGGCGTACTGATTCCAGGGAAAAATGATTCATCTCTTTTTTCCGCATGGAGGATATCATTTTACGGAGCAATATCATTACTGGTATTGCTCCCCCTTATCTCTCCGGATCCGTACAGGAAAATCCTGCTTTTTATTCCCGACGGGATACTTATAACATTCGAAGTTACGATACTTTCAATTGTCTTCGCATTACTTATAGGGCTTTTTATCGGGCTTGGCAGGATTTCAAGGATAACTTTTATCAACCGTGTATGCACAGTTTATGTTGAAGTAATACGGGGAATACCGCTCCTTGTTCAGCTCTTTTACATATACTATGCCCTTGCAAAACTTGTCAACATCATGGATATCTGGGCAGCTGTCATTGCCATGTCTGTGTGTTACGGGGCATACATAAGTGAAATTTTCAGGGCGGGTATTCAGTCTATTCCAAAGGGACAGATGGAGGCCGCCCTGGCGCTGGGGCTTTCAAGGACACAGGCCATATACAGGATAATCCTCCCCCAGACAATAAAAGTTGTACTGCCGCCGATTGGTAATGAATTCATAGCACTTCTCAAGGATTCATCCCTTGTATCAATTCTTGCAGTATCTGACCTTCTGAGGCGCGGCCGGGAATATGCATCAACTACATTTTATTATTTTGAAACGTACACCATAATTGCCATTGTCTACCTTATACTGACGCTCTTCTTTTCAAGGCTGGTGGGATACATGGAAGAGAGGTTAAAGATCGATGCAAAGTAGAGTAAAAGTAGTTAATGTTTCAAAAAATTTCGGCGATGTGGTTGCGCTTAACAACGTAAGCCTTGAAGTTAAAAAAGGGGATGTATTCTTCATCATCGGTTCATCGGGCAGCGGTAAGAGCACGCTCCTGCGCTGCATAAACAGGCTGGAGAACGTTACCAGCGGCGATATATGGATTGAGAATGACCTGGTGACAGGGAATAAAGCCAACATCAGGAAAATCAGGGAAGAGACCGGTATGGTTTTCCAGTCATTCAACCTTTTCCCTCATTTGACTGTTATTGAAAACATAACCCTCGCGCCGCGTATTGTAAAAAAAATACGTCCCGAGGAGGCTGACGAAACCGCAAGGATACTCCTGAAGCGCGTGGGCCTGCTGGATAAAGAGAAGGTGTACCCTGAACAGCTTTCCGGCGGCCAGCAGCAGCGTGTCGCCATTGCAAGGGCACTGGCCATGAACCCCAAGGTCATGCTCTTTGATGAGCCCACATCGGCCCTTGACCCGGAGATGACCAAGGAGGTCCTTGACGTAATGAAGGGCTTGGCAAAAGACGGCATGACCATGATAGTTGTGTCTCATGAGATGGGTTTCGCAAAGGCAGCGGCCAACAAGGTCGTATACATGGACAACGCCGAGGTAATAGAGATCGGCACGCCTCACCAGATATTTAAAAAGCCGACAAAAGAACGTACCAAAAAATTTCTGAAAAATATTCTTACCGCGTAATAACACCATTCCCTTCTCCGCACGGAGAAGGGAATTTAATTTTTTCATTCTGCATTATTTGTTATATTAATCCCGGCTTTACGGATATAAAAATGAACGAACTGATGCAATCTGAAACTAAAAAATATCCCTATTCATTGTTTGAAGTACTGGGCATTGAACTTGAATACATGATCGTCGATGCTGCGACACTTGATGTGCTGCCTCTTTGTGACAAACTCCTTGCGGAAATTGCCGGCCACATTACAAACGAAGTCCATCCTGACGGGGATTCGGGCATTGCCGCATGGTCAAACGAGCTGGCCCTCCATGTGCTGGAATTCAAGACAATCAACCCTGTACCTGAACTTACCGGTACAGCAGCAATCTTTCAGTCGCAGGTGAGCCGCGCACTGTCAATGCTTGAACCCTACGGCGCTATACTCATGCCTGCTGCGATGCATCCATGGATGAACCCGGACAGGGAATTCAGCATATGGCCCCATGGCAGCAGGGATATCTACAACATGTTCGATGCAATATTCGGGTGTAAGGGACACGGCTGGTCCAACCTGCAGAGCGTGCATATAAACCTGCCCTTTTCGGATTCCGGGGAATTCAGCATCCTTCATAATGCCATAAGATTGCTGCTGCCTGTAATGAGCGGCCTTACCGCATCGTCTCCATTTGCTGAAGGAGGGTACACCGGCTATCATGATTACCGGATGGAGGTTTACAGGACAAACTCCCGCATAATCCCGTCAATAACCGGCCTTGTCATCCCCGAACCGACCAGAGGGATTGATGAGTACAGGACAACTGTCCTCGAAAGAATTTACCACGACCTTGAAGTATATGACCCTGGAAAAATAATTTCACATGAATGGGTAAATGCCCGCGGATGCATCCCCCGTTTTGACAGGGGATCAATCGAGATCAGGACCCTGGATATTCAGGAGTGCCCGGCAGCGGATATTGCATGTGTTGAACTATTCACCTCTGCGATAAAGGCCCTTGCTGAAGAGAGGTTTTTCCCTTCAGAAGAGATGTTCAGGATCAACACTGAGTCCCTTTACGGTATTTTCCTGGACTGCATAAAAAACGGATCATCATCTATTATAAACGACTACGGGTACCTTGC
>CAYTSF010000094.1:0-9829 GCA_964440335.1 uncultured Leptospirales bacterium | reverse complement strand
TGGACTGCATAAAAAACGGATCATCATCTATTATAAACGACTACGGGTACCTTGCCCTTTTTGGAATGGATAAAAACTGTTCCATAATCGAATTCTGGAAGCGAATTGCAGAAAGAGTTATTCCTGCAGATTCCCCTGCACACAAATACCTGAGCCACATATTCTCCCATGGCGACCTGGCATCACGTATACTGAAAAGAACCGGCAACAATCCGGACAAACAGATGTTAGAAGATGTCTACAGGGAGATTTCTCAATGCCTTGCATCAGGTGTACAGTTAACATAGAATTATACCGGTGAGGAATTCGGTAAATCTGAAATAAAGTTGAACTCTTTCAGTTCTCCTTTACGTCGATCATCCTCTTGTACTTTACAGTTAATTCCTTCAGTGAAGATACCTTTTCGCATACAGGCAATGAATCGGTGAATATTGATCCGTAACTCTTTGTCCTGATCCTTGAATCGAGTATGGCCACAATACCTCGGTCGCTCCCCCTACGGATGAGCCTGCCCGCGCCCTGCTTCATTTTGAGCACTGCTTCGGGAATCTGCAGGTAGACAAAAGGGTTCTTGCCTTCATTTTTCAGGCGCTCGAACTTCGCCTCCATGATCGGCGTGTCGGGCACGGCAAAAGGGAGGCGCATGATTATCACGCCACGGACCAGGTCGCCGGGCAGGTCTATTCCCTGCCAGTAGGAGTGCGTCCCCATGAGCACTGAATCGGGATGGTCTATGTACATGCCCAGGGCCTTTGACGCGGTCATTGAGTCCTGCGAGTATATGGCGCAGCGGGTCAGTTTTTCGAGCATGGTGCGCACCGTGCGCAGCATTGAATACGATGTAAAAAGTATAAGGCACCTTCCGCTCAGGATGTTGATGATCTGTGCGCATGCCTTTGCCGCAGCTTCGGGATAGCGGTCATCTTCAGGTGACGGCAGGTCCGCTCCAAGGTATACCAGCATCTGCTCGCGGTAGTTGAAGGGGGAATCAAGGACAATGCCCGTGCCGTTCTCAAAACCGGTTGTGGCACTGAAAAATGAGAAGTCATTCTTAACCGAGAGTGTTGCCGAAACAAACACTGATGATTCATAGAACGAGTATACTTCCTGTTTCATGATAAGGTCTATGTTCAGGGGACGGCCTGTAAGCGAAACATTGCCCAGCAGATCCGATGAACTCCTCTCTATCCAGTAGACAAAATCCGGGATGAGAACATTGACGAATGCCTTCAGGGATTCTGAAAAAGCCGAGAGCCTGCTCTTTGCGGGTTCATATTCAATCCTCAGCTCATCCTCGTCAAGGTCGCCCTCACCTTTTGCTACTACTACAAGAAATTTTTCAATGGCACCATGCAGTTCATCGCCGAAATCAAGCGGTACTATTATCCTGCGGACAGTCTCCCTTTCGTTGATGAAAAGCGCCTTTATCTTCTCGAAGAAAACCTGCCCCTTCTTCGCAACGGTTTCAAGTTCGAGCATGGCCTCCTGACGGAGATCATGTGAGGTAAAACTGTTTATTATCCCGCGCCTGCCGCGCTGGAAGAAACGCTGCAGAAGGTTAAGCAGCATATCGTAATCAATTGAGAAGCCAAGCTGTTTGGACGCAATCTGCTCAACAGAATGCGCCTCGTCAAAAATTACCACGTCAGATACCGGCAGATAGGACTTGCCTGAACCCACGTTGGAAAAGAACAGGTAGTGGTTCATAACCAGCAGGTCTGCCTGCGCCCATTCCCTGCGCGCAGCCTGGAACTGGCACTGACCTGAGAACTGGCACCTCTGCTGGTCGCAGACCTCAGGATCGCGGCTGATTTCGTCCCATATCCTTGAAGGCACGTCAGCCTCGAACCATGTAAAAATTTTTTTTGCACGGAACAGTTCAGCCACATGCTTCATATATTCCATGTCGCCCCGGTCAAACTCCCCTTTCCTGAGCGCGCGCTCAAATCGTTTGCGGCAGGGATAGTTCGAGCTCCCGAAGCATATGGAATACCTGAAATCCGCGCACAGGTTCTCCCGGAAAATTTTCTGCACAAGGGGGATGTCCTTCTCAACGAGCTGTTTCTGCAGGGCACGCGTTTCGGTGGTGATTGCAATCTTTTTATCCGCCTCTGCCGCGTAACGGAGCGCGGGGATGAGGTAGGCCATGGTTTTGCCGGTACCCGTACCTGCCTCGACAATTCCATTTTCAAGGTGATGCAGCCTTTCATGGATAAACGAGGCCATGAGCATCTGGCTCTCCCTGAACTCGTATTCATTAAGCTGCGTATCGAGGTGGCCGCCGGGGCCGAATATATCTTTCATTTGAGATTATGTCCCGTGTAAACGTGACCCAGAATCCTTCATGAGACGCAATTTATCAAGACCTTTTTTTTATGAGGGAGATGGCGATTATGATTGCTGCGATAATAAGGAATGTCGCAGATGGCGGCAGTTTTAATTTTGCCGCAAAAAAACTGACAAAGGGCGCAATGATAAAAAGAAGTGTTACAAGGGAGAAGAACCCCGGCTTTGCAGGCTTCTCTCCGGTTTCAACAGGCTGGGGGATTTTTTCCGTTCCTGTAATTGCGTCGGGGATCTCGCTGAAAATTTTTCCCGGGACCCTCTGAAGAATTGAACCCTCAGCATCAGTACTGTCATCTGACTGGCCGAAACCTGAAAAGATTGAACGCGGCCTGTTCCATGTAGCACAGTTTCCGCAGAGCACACTTTCAGTTTTCTCTGGAATCTCAAGGATGCTCCCGCATTTTTTACAATTATACTTGATAGTTTTCATCTTTCACCTGCTGTTTTTAAAATATAATTTTACAGCTGGTTAATCAAACATATTTCTGATGACTTTACTGTAATAATTAACTATTTTAAGCTCATTACCAGCCCCGTCCCTGCGGGGCGCGTAATTGAGAACGATTAGCTTTTTATGAACATCAATAAAAAGCAACTTCATATATTGGACTTGTTTTTTTTACCGGATCTAAGGGGCGGAGCCTTTTAAAAAAAGTCACCTTCAGGCTTTCTGAAGGTATCAACCGCCAGTCTGGAAACAAGTCTATTGTTGATTTAGCAGAGAATGTTTTAAATGGTAACCAAAGAATCTTTATCAGTGAAATTATTTTCACGATGTGTTTTTTCTGGCACAGGGGGCTGGAGAATACTGGAATAGAGTTGCCTTTACTATAATCAGTATTTCTGACAATCCTGAAAGAGTGAAGTTTTATCTAAAAACACAAATCGGAGCGATATGAACCGGGACCATATTCAACAGATAAACGAGTACCTCTATGAAATACCGGCGGACGCCTCGCCGGGCATGAAGGTACCCGCGCGCATTTACGCATCGGAAAAACTTATGCGCAACATGGACAACGCCGTGTTTACGCAAATCATAAACGTGACAACCCTGCCCGGCATAACAGGCGAAGCCCTCTGCATGCCTGACGCACATTCAGGTTACGGGTTCCCAATCGGCGGCGTTGCTGCGATCGACCCTGAAAGCGGCATTATCTCACCCGGAGGAATAGGTTTTGACATAAACTGCGGCGTTCGCCTTATCTCCACATCGCTCACATACAGCGAGGTAAAGCCGCGCATCAAAGAGCTTGTAGACTCGCTTTTCAGGAACACACCATCGGGCGTTGGTTCAGGAGGAATTGTCACTCTCACCGACAGCCAGTTCGACGAGGCTATGGTCAGGGGGGCGAAGTGGGGCATCGAACACGGCTTCGGAGTTGATGCTGACTGCGAATTCACCGAGGAGAACGGCATGATAAGGGGCGCGGACCCCTCAGCCGTATCATCAAGGGCACGCGAACGCGGTGCAGGCCAGGTCGGGTCCCTGGGTTCGGGCAACCACTACCTGGAGATACAGGTTCTCCGTAAAGGAAACATTATCGATCCGGCTGCAGCGGCTGTATTCGGCATGGACAGAGATGACCAGGTAATGATAATGGTACATACGGGTAGCAGGGGTTTCGGCCACCAGGTTGCGACAGATTACCTGCATCAATTCGCCTCGCAGCAGAAGAGGTTCGGATACAACCTGCCTGACAGGGAACTCTCATGCGCTCCCTTCACTTCGAAAGAAGGCCAGGACTACTACGCCGCCATGAACTGTGCCATAAACATCGCCTTCCTGAACCGCCAGCTAATAACACACAGGGTGCGGGAAACACTATTTGAGATGTTCGGCAAAACACCCGGCCTCAGGGTAAACACCGTGTACGACGTATGCCACAACACCGCCAAGCTTGAAAAACACATATTAAACGGAAAAGAAAAAAACCTTCTTGTTCACAGGAAGGGAGCCACACGCGCCTTCCCGCCAGGAAGCCCTGACATACCTGATAAGTATAAATCTACGGGTCAGCCTGTGCTTGTGGGTGGCAGCATGGAGAGCGGGTCGTGCGTGATGTGCGGTACTCTCTCGGGCGCGCCTTCATTCTACACAACGGTTCATGGCAGCGGAAGGGTAATGTCACGCCATGAAGCAAAAAAACACTTCAACGGCCGCGACCTGCAGAGAAGCATGGAGTCGCAGGGCATACTTATACGCACAGCATCCTTTTCCGGACTTGCAGAGGAGGCTGGCGGCGCATACAAGGACATGGATGAAGTTGTTGATACAGCTGAAAAGGCCGGACTGGGCAGGATGGTTGCAAAACTCCAGCCCGTGGGAAACATAAAAGGGTAACATGGAATACGAACTGATAAATAATATCACTCATGCTGATGTGGCTGTCAGGGTCAGAGGGAATTCCCCCGAGGAGATTTTTATAAAGGCCGGCAGGGCCCTTCTGAGTGTAATGACCGAAGACCTTTCAGCAATAAGCCCTGAAACAACAATCAGCGGTGAACTACGTACTGCGGAGATTGACATGCTATATGTTTCATTTCTCAACGAAATAATTTTCTACAAGGACGCCCGCAGCCTCCTGCTTATCCCGCAAAACGTACACATATCATATGACTCAGAAACATACCTCTGCACCTACACTCTCTCCGGCGAAAAAATAAACAGGGCAAAGCATAAATTTAAAGTTGATGTCAAGGCAGTTACACTACACGGGCTCAAGCTCTACCGCGAAGGGGATACATACTTAGTTGATACTGTGTTTGATGTATAGTGTTGAAAAAAACATATTAAACATCGTACATTCAATGATTTGATTGATTTTATTAAGCAGTCATAGTATATATAGTTTAACGGAAAAACATTATATTCAGAGGTAATTATGAATACCTACTTAAAAGTACTTATAGTTAACGTTGCAGACGGATTTTACAAGGTGAACAGGTACAAGGTCGGGGATTATTTCGGACCAGTCGACCTGGGACTGCACCTCTCGCGGCATTTTGAAAGCCTTAACATAGGTACCGGGCTCCTGGCTGGATCAATCTTTCCCGGATCGAACAGGCTTATCTTTACAGGTTTTTCACCCTGCTGGAGCGGATTTTACGTTTCCACAATGGGCGGCGCTGGCCTTGTATTCAACGACCTGGGCATAGACATGCTGGCCATACGAGGCAAGGCGCCCACGCCATCTGTATTATACCTCAACAGGATACACGGGGAGGAGATACAGCTCGACATCCAGCCCCTTGACATAATGAATATATGGAAGAGCGGACGCGGCGGCGTATACTCGCTTACTGACCATGTTTACGACATGTTCGGGACACAGTATACCAACGATCCGCGGATACTTGTTACCGGACCGGCTGCTGTTCATACAGGCTATGCGGCAATAGCGTCAATGCCGATCAAGAAAGGTGAGATATCCTTTGTTGATACATGGGCAGGCAGGGGTGGATTTGGATCAAAAATGTTCCAGGAGCACGGGCTTGGCGCTATCATATACGGTGGAACCTATATTGACCAGGACTTCAGGGACAGGACCGTTGCTGACCAGTGGTTCGTTGACAAATACAACAAAAAGCTTGCAGCAAAAGACCTTGAGGCCACAGCAAAGTACCGGTTTGAAGAGAACTTTAACACCGGCGGAACATTCGGCGTAAACTACGCAACGCTTGGCGGCCGCATGATCTCTTTCAACTACCGCAGCATCTACTGGAACGAGGAGAAACGGCTGGAGGTGCATGATAAGTATGTACGCAACCATTATCTCAAGCAATTCAATGAAGAAACAATTGCCACCAAAAAGCAGACGACCTGCGGTGAACCATGCGTGGCCGTATGTAAAAAAATGCGCGATGAATACAAGAAGGATTATGAACCTTACCAGACCATGGGGCCTCTATCCGGCATATTCGACCAGCGCGCTGCTGAAAAACTTAACCACAGGGCTGATATGTACGGCTTTGACGCAATCTCAGCCGGAGGGGTCGTGGCATGGCTCATGGACTGTATGGCGGACGGCCTCATCAAGCCCTCTGACCTCTACCTGTCAGACCGTCTGCCGAAGTTTGACCCTGACAACTTCGACGTGGTAAACGACTCAATGCACAATGCCGAAATCGGCTGCGAGATACTGGATTCCATTGTTGAAGGACGCAGCCCCATTGACCTGCGGGCAGGGGCGCGCAAACTCGCACGCCGCCTTTCCGGCAAACACAGCAGGGAGATTCTCGACCGTTTTGTCTGCGTGTCTTTTGCGCGCAACGGCTGGATGGTGCCGAACCAGTACTGGACGCCGGGGGTACTCTCCCCCATGTCGATAATGGGAAAGTACTTTATGCATTACGGCGAGGAGTTCATGCCGCCGCGTGAACTGGGGCGGCAGGACGCCATCAGGTTCAAGAAGGAGCTCATCCTTGACAACATGGGAATGTGCAGGTTTCACAGGAAATGGGCAGAGGAGATGATACCTGAAGTTATGGAATCGCTCTTCGGCATGCAGAAGCAATATCTGCAGAAGATATCCAAGGCAGCAGCGCGCATCAACGCGCGAAACTCTTCTGTATTCTGGGAAAGCGAAAGAAACATAGACTTCATCTACACCTTCCTGAAGCGCAAACGGGATGTTGATGGTGAAAAACATCCCGAGCTCCAGAAATGGATCGATGAATTTGAGAAGGATAAAAATGAAGCTGCATTAAGTTTCTGGTACGAGATCCACAAGGGGATCCAGGAGACACTTAAAGACTACTGAAACTATTTTGACTTTTTCAGGAGCTTCTCCTTGAGGCTTTCATATTCAGCTTCAGAGATCGCTCCTGAATCCTTCAGCTCCCCGAGCTTCTCAACCGTTGAGAGAACATCATCTTTGGAAAAACTTTTCTTTAAGTCTTTCGCGTATTGCTTCCCCTTTTCAACATATTCCCTGAACTCAGCCTTGACAGAATCTGTATTAAGATTGTCGAGCGTGCCGTTACCTGCAAAGTGCCTGTCGAACAGTTTTCCAAGTGCGTAAGTTGTTGCACCCGATATAATTACCTGCGAGGCTATCCCCAGGACTGTACCAACCCCCGGAAGGGCCTTTACCAGGCTCGCGCCAAGCCTTGAAACTGATGCCCCCGCAATTGAAGTGGCCAGTGTCTTCCCCTTGTTTGAATCATAGTCGACCTTGTGAAATTCCGCCACCTTCTGTATCAGGTCATACTGTATTGCAGAGACAGCGACAAAATCAGCCACGGGCACCGGGATTGCACCGGCAGTCATTGCATAAATAACATGAGTCTTGATAATATCATCAACAGTTTTTGTTTCGGCCATAATCTTTCTCCTGTTTAAGTATTTCAATAGAGTAGTTTTATTGAAGAAATTGTTACGAAAGTAATGTACAGATAACATCAGTAAATGTCAAGAAAGCACCTGTTAATGCATGTTTAATGATTAACCGCAGCAGCCTGCACCACTCCCGGAATCGCATCCGCATACCGGTTCTGTGCCGCGCAGCATCCCTGTAATTACAGCTGCAGCGCAACCCACACCGGCATTGACAGAAATTGCATCAAAGGCGCAGTTTTTACTGCATGCGCCGCACTCCATGCACCTTTCTCCGTGCCTCATCGCAGCTTTTTTATCGCTCATTTCAAATACCGCATGGGGGCAGACCTCAACGCAGCGGCCGCAGCCTGTACACTTTTCAGGGTCAAACTTCAATGTTGAATTCTGTATATATTTCATATCAATCCCCCTGCCTTGTTACAAAGTATAAGTAGAACCGACATAGCTGCTGTTACAACATAAATTGGCAGCGCATATTTTAATTCCTTCTTCACTCCCGAGAGATGAGTGAATGTAGTCGCGCCGGTAAACTGCACTGCGAAATAAGATGTAAGCGCAGTAAAAAGCATGATAAAGGCAGTCTGCATGAACAGCCCTTTTAAAGCATCAGCACCCCATACAAACGAAAGAGGTACAAATACACCAAGCCCTGTAACAATGCCCTTCATGGCAAAAGACCTGAACGGCACAAAAGGGAGCAGGAGAGGAGTAATGAAAGCCCCTGTAAACACCGCTGCCAGGCCGCCGGCAAGAAAAGGCAATCCATCAAAAAAACCATTTTTAAAAATAATACCCTGTGGAGTAAGTCCTGATATTACAAACACCGCCAGGGCGAATTGCGGGTACTTCTTCATCGCGGGGATAATCTCCATTGGAGTCAGGACCAGCCTGTCAATGAACCTGAACTTCATCCTCCTCATCTCACCCGTTGCCTTATACCCCGCATTAACAAAAGCCTTTATGTCCTTTGCCAGCACAGGCCCGTACATCACCCTGAACCCTGTCTGCCTCTGCACCTCTGCCGCGTCAATGCCGGGCGCGCCAAGCTGCGGCACAATAATTTTTCTATGCGTTACAATTTTTTCAACACCGGAACTCTTAACCCTGCTGACCAGTTCCTTCGTTCCGAATGTGCCCTTCCCCGCAGCGCACCACACATTTATCCCTTTTGTGTCCAGCACAAGTATCCATGCATTCAGACCATGCAGGGCTTCACGCAGGTAATTAAAACTCATTCCGTAATTGGCGCTGATAAAAACATCCGATTCAGGTGAAGGATTACCTGCCGCATAAATTCCGGGGTGCACGGCAAAGCTGTTCCTGAATGACGATGTCCTTGCCCTGAAATAGTTCCACCTGTCACGCCGCGAAAGAACTGTACCTGTTACAGGTACTTCGCCTGCCGGAGTAGTGATCCTTCCTGAGACAAAATTTTGACTGAAGATTTCAGCGTTTGCCGCAGCCGCAGGTGGGCAGCATGAATTTTTTGGCAGCAAAGGCCTTTTAACGTTTGTTATGGGATTATACTTTATTTCCATGATACCTCACTTCCCCCATGCTTCTGAAAATTCGGCAAAGAGGGACTTCATCTCTTCAAAATTTTTTTTGTTAATGCAGTAGCATGAGCGCGGCCCGTCAATCTCCCCGCAGATGAGCCCGGCCTTTTTCAGCTCACTTAAATGCTGCGAAACCGTGGACTGTGCCAGGGGTAGTACCTGGACTATCTCTCCGCATATGCATGTGCTTTCCTCTGCAAGTTTACTGAGGATTGCTATTCGTGCAGGATGGGCGAGGGCCTTGGCGTATCCAGCCAGGCGGTTTGCCTTTTCAGAGAATTCATTGTTCTTTGTGTATGCCATATTTATAGTTTATCGTAGATATACGATAAAGTCAAGAAAAATTATTCATTTTATTTCAAACTGACATTTAATGCTTTCATAAAAGGTAATGAGTTCTTTTTTTTAGGGATTTTTTTCTTCACGCAGAAAAAGTTTGAGAAAGGAGACGGGGCCGTAGTAAGATTTTATTCACCGCCGGGATAATACAGGTGCACCATATCTTCTCTTCTCAAGGAAAATTTATCCTGACTCACAAGATAGTTCAGGTAGCCGGCAGTTTCTCCAGCAAGCACCCTGTGGTAGT
>CAYTSF010000093.1:10873-13500 GCA_964440335.1 uncultured Leptospirales bacterium | reverse complement strand
ATGCCGTAGATGTTGAACTTGGGTATCTGGCGCACCAGCTCGTATATGATGGCGTAGAGTTCCTCGAAGGCCATGCCGTCGTAGCCTGCCAGGAACCCTATCACATGGGTCTCAAGCTCGCCCAGGGACTCGGTGCGTTCGCCCTTGAGGCTGCCGCGCGTCTTCAGCTCGTAGCGGAGGAAGAGGACAATATCCACCAGTTTCTCTTTCACTACAGCAAGGTCCTTTTCACCGCAGAGCCCGGCCAGGAGCCTGTTCACGTCATCAACGAGTTTGAGCTCACCGTACCTTCCGGAAACCAGATCCATTGCCACACCCCTTCTGATATGTTACCGAATATCCATGCATAGAATGCATTAACAGAGTTCTAGACCATGCGCCCGGTTTAGTCAATAACAATAAATCTGCGGGTCAGCCAAAAGGCCTCCACAAAGTACGTCCGCGCGTAACTGTCCTGCCGTCGCCTGCACGCACCAGCCTGTGGAGAAATTCGAAGCTGCCATCACCGCCTGCTTTTTCGCATGGACATGACTGGCTCATGATCCCCTCTCCGTAATGGACCTCCGCAAGGAAGTTCACCGCTATTTCGCAGGGCCTCATGGCGAGTATAACGTCGCCGGGAACGCACTCAGACATGAACTCAATGTACGCGGCGTTGTTGACGTGGCCGTTTATGTCCAGGTCGCTGGAACGTATCCTGAACTCCATTTCGTTAATGGTGCTGACAGGTTCAGTTAATTTTTCGACCTGTTCAACGGCTGCGCTGCCAAGTCCGGGCGCGAACTGGTTACGCATTGTTTCAGGTATCGGCGCTGGTTTGCGCGTGGCAATGTCTATCAGCGTCACTCCGGCCGTGGCCTTAACCAGAGAGCTGCCTGACGCGTCCTCAACGATAAATTCCCTGAAGGCTGTGTTCTCCTCGAAGCGGGACCTCCAGGTAAACACCTTCAATGCTTCGCCGAATTCAGGGTATGCTGCGACCTTTACCATGAAGCGCGAGTAGACCCATGTAACGTTCTCTCCATGTATTGCATCGATTGATGTGCCCAGCATGGCGGAGCTGTTGTAGGCCGCCTCCTGCAGGCAGTTGCACAGGGATTTTACGGTCATCCTCCTGCTTCCGTCCACTTCAAGGAACTTCACTGTGCGTTCTTCAGAGTAAAGGTTTGGATGGTTCATCATTGTCTGCACCCCGTTATTGTGCTACTGTACAGGATGGACGGGCATCAGTCAAGGATGAATCGGAGGATTGCCTGCGCGGATAAAATCCCCTCCCCCTGTAAAAAAATGAAGAGTGCTTGACAGGTGCATATAACATGCATTAAACTAAAGTAAAAGGGGGAATTCAATGACCACTGAACAGGCCGCGGCACAAACGACGCAGAACGGAAAAACCCTTAAACTTAAAACCCTGGAAGTCATTCTCATTGATGGGCTCATCATTGCAGGCACCCTGCTGCTTGACAGGTTCAACATGTGGGCACACCTTGACCTGCCGCTTAAAACTCCGGAGGAGATCGAGGCCGCCAGGAATGCCTCGCCGCCGTTTATCCCGCTGCTGGCCCTGGCAACCGCCATCGTGCTGGTCTACGCCATGGCACGCAAAAGCAAACCGGAAAACGCCTTTCTCCAGATTTTTTACGCCATCGGCCTCATGGGCGTCATGTTCACATGCGCGGGCATACCGGCCCTTCTCTTTAACAGCGTGATCATGTGCCTTCCGGGGCTACTCTTCGGCTACGTTGTTGTCATGCTTCACGAAGGGGGCGCAAAGGGGCTCATGCAGTTTGTGAACAGCATATATGACAACCCGTCGCGCGTGATAATTCTTCCGGTTGCGGCTTACCTCTACGTCTCGGGCATGGAGTATCTGCTTCAGACGCGCATAAGCCCCATGTATTCATGGCTCCTCATAATCATGATTTATCTTCCGGTGAGGCTAATGCTCATGTTCAAGGAACCGTACAGGCCATACTACTTCCTCTCCATGACAGCGGCATTTGTTGTCTTCACGTACAGTTCCATGACCTCGCTTATGAATTCGCCGGCAGAGCCTGTATGGTATAAACTTGAACCATACCTTGGCGACAGCGTTCGCATAATCGAACAGGAGAGTGACAGGGCCGTTGTGTGTTCAAACATTCCGAACAATGGGAAGTATCATGGCATAACATTTTTTATTGTGACAAAGGATGCATCCGGGAAATGGGTGGTGAGCGAGCAGATCACCGGTATGGATTATCTCAGTAAACAGAAATAATTTTACAGCGCATTCTATCGGTTGCCTGAAATCTCATATACTCTAACTGTGCCTGACCACTCCCCATTTTCAAGAGAGCAGCACTTAACAGTTATTATACGTCCATTTTCACCTGCGACTTTCGGCCTCAGGTTACCTGTGACAAGGTAGCTCTTTCTGCTCCTTGACTCAGGGTTCTGTACGATGTAGACATCACCGGTTTCATTGACCTCAACAATTCCGGTGAGTGTATACATATAGTCGCCGGTGACTGTTTCTGTTCTGTCCCCGGCAGCTCTAAGTAATGTGCCTGAAATGCATTCCATCGATTCATACCTGGAGTATGGGTCAGCGGCCGGTACAGGCTGTTTTGCGCAGGAGAGGTTAA
>CAYTSF010000093.1:2420-10773 GCA_964440335.1 uncultured Leptospirales bacterium | reverse complement strand
TTCACCAGTGTATTATCCACCGCGGTCTGTGTCTGGCTGCCGGATGTTGTTCCGAAGAAATCCGCGTATTCCTTCGCGCAGAGGGCCGCGAACTGCTGCGCGGTAATGTTCGCGGCGCTGTAGCATGGATCACCCTCTGCGTCAGTGTTGCCCGCGCCGCCGAGACGCATGAGTATCCTCTCGTAGTCCCATCCGTCAGACTGTTCGCTTGCAGGGGAAAAACAGATTGCATCAGCGCCGAACTTCCCTTCCACTCCGGGCCTGTATTCGTATGCCACCTCGACCATTGCCATTAGGCACGCGTCGAGCCCCAGGAACTTTACGCTGTGGGCTGACGTGAGCACATCGGTAATCTCGCCGGTATAAAGCGCGTCTGCGCTGTCAGTTTCATCTATGCATATCTCCTTCCAGGGATTTTCCCGGATTACGCCTGCCGGTGCAGTATATGATACTTTCTTTTTCTGGAGGCCGCCTCCGTGGTTCCACAGGATCAGCGCGTAGTTATCGGCGGTGAAGTGTTCATGGCAGTATTCAATAAAATCCTTCAGCGCGGCAGCGTCACCCATGTTGGCTTCGCCCATATTGTTGTCTATACGCCGCGAAGTCCATGCGTCGCTGTTGTCCGGGTCAGGCCTTATGATGTAACGCCGGGTGTCGTACCAGTTATTGCCCGTATAGCCGCTGTTATTGTCATAGCCTCCGTGCCTGTCCACCTGTACGATTATCTTGATCTTGCCGGTTACATCGGGATCCGTAAGCCCGGCAAGGTAGAGGCCGTATTCCATCTCGTTGAAGTCCTCAAGGGCCGACCATTCAAGGTTGTTATCGGCATCGAGCCATACCATGACCGTCCACCCGCCAGCCACCGGAGGTTCATCAATGGTCCTGTCTGAGGATGAATCATCGCATGAGCATGAAGAGAATGTGCTGCATGACACCAGAAGAATAAAAACCGCAACTCCCCTGAATCTTGATAATATGTAGCGACTCACCATTCCCCCCATGCTCTTTTTCTGTACTATATATATTCATTGCGGATTTTATTCAAGCCTAATTTTCGAAAGGTCCGCCCTGCTAAACAGTGCAGACTCTCATCTGCATGAATCTGTGAAATCCGGGTATTATATGCATAATTCTTTACGTCAAAAAACAGCAGCCTGAATTTTTTATTGTCAGGGGAAGCATTATTATTAATTATAGCATGACAGAGGTTGAGGTACAATATGAAGACAAGAAAACTCGGAAAAAACGGACCTGAAGTGACTGAACTTATTCTGGGCACATGGGCAATCGGCGGCTCCATGTGGAGCAGCTACGACGAGAAGGGTGCAATCGAGGCCATAGAGACAGCCATTGAAAGGGGGATTACCACCATTGACACAGCGCCTGCCTACGGCGCCGGACACGCAGAGGAACTCATCGGCAGCATAATACAGGGAAAGCGCGACAAGGTAATCATCGCGTCAAAGTGCGGCCTCAACATCGAGGGGAGGTACGAAAAGAACCTGACCCCTGCATTCATAGCCCACGACCTTGAGATGTCCCTGAGAAGGCTGAAGACAGATTACATTGACCTGTACCAGGTGCACTGGCCTGTAAATGACGTGCCCATTGAAGAGACGATGTCAGCTCTCCTGAAGGCAAAGGAGCAGGGCAAGATAAGACACGCAGGCGTGTGCAATTTTTCGGGCAAAGAGCTCTCGGCTGCGATCCGCGCCGGGGATGTTGTCTCGTACCAGCCCAATTACTCTCTGCTGGAACGCGACATCGAGAAGGAACAGATGAAGGTCTGCGTTGATAACGGCGTGGGCATAATCTCCTACGGGTCGCTGGGAGCTGGCATGCTCACGGGCAAATACAGGGAGCTGCCTGTATTTCCCAAAGGGGACGCGAGGAATTTCTTCTACCGCTTTTTCAAAAAGGAATACTGGCCCAGGGTCAGGCAGGTAGTTGATACGCTCTGTGCAATCGCGGATAAGAGGGGCGCGCGCCCAGGCCATGTGGCAATAGCATGGATACTTTCGCGCCCCGGCGTTTCGGCAGCGATCTTCGGCGCACGAAGCGGCGAACAGGTGAGTGACAATCTTGGCGGCGCGTCGCTTGTCCTTTCGCACGATGAAATTTCAGAGCTGGAAAAAGTTTCAGCAGACATATACTCCTGAATACGGAAAATAAAAGAACATGGCACTACTGAGTTTCCAGGAGGTCTCGCTCTCGTTCGGCGGCCCCAACCTTCTTGACCGCATCAACCTACAGATACATGAAGGAGAAAAAATATCGCTCCTGGGCCGCAACGGCGCAGGCAAGTCCACCATGATGCGGCTCATCCAGGGCCAGGCCGAACCTGATTCGGGCAGGATCATCCGAGAAAAGTCGCTGCGCACCTCGCTCCTGCAGCAGGAGGTGCCTGACGGTATGACGGGTACGGTATATGACATCCTCGCAGCGGGGATTCATGATGAAACGGGCCCGGTCCATCCTGACCACCTTGAGCAGAAACAGGTGATGCAGATCGAGAGGGTCCTTTCGCTCATGTCCCTTGACCCGGCGCCTGAGTTCATGTCGCTCTCAGCGGGGATGAAACGCCGCGTGCTCATGGGGCAGGCCATTGCGAGCGACCCCGACATACTGCTGCTCGATGAACCGACCAACCACCTCGACATAGACTCCATACGCTGGCTCGAGGACTTTCTCTGCCGTTACGATAAAACGATTTTCTTCGTGACCCACGACAGGGCCTTTCTGCAGAAGGTCGCCCTCCGCATACTGGAGATAGACAGGGGGAACCTCTTTGACTGGAAGTGCGACTACGCCACCTTCATAAAGCGGAAGGAGGCCTGGCTCGATTCAGAGGAGACGCAGAATTCTCTCTTTGACAAAAAGCTGGCGCAGGAGGAGATCTGGATCCGCAAGGGGATCAAGGCCAGGCGCACGCGCAACGAGGGGCGGGTCCGCGCGCTTAAAGAGATGAGGCTTGAACGAAGCAGGCGCCTCGAACAGCAGGGCGCGGTGCGGCTTGAGCTTTCGCGCGGTGAGAAGTCGGGGAAGACAGTCATAGAGGCAACGGAGATCACTTTCGGTTACGGCAGCGAACCTGTGATAAAGGGCTTCTCGACAATTATACAGCGCGGAGACAGGATCGGAATCATCGGGCCCAACGGCTGCGGCAAGAGTACCATGATAAAACTTCTGCTGGGCCTGCTCCCTCCCCAGGCAGGAAACGTTAAGTCCGGGACAAGGCTGGAGGTGGCCTACTTTGACCAGCTACGCAGCAGCATTGACCCTGCACGCACAATCAGGGAAAACATCGCAGAGGCAGGCGAGATGATCGACATCAACGGCCGCAGCAGGCATGTCATTGGCTACCTCCAGGATTTCCTCTTTCCGCCTGACAGGGTGGATGTGCCGGCAGGCACGCTCTCAGGGGGAGAACGGAACCGCCTCATGCTGGCAAAACTCTTCACCCGCGCCTTCAACCTCCTTGTCATGGACGAACCTACCAACGACCTTGACCTTGAGACCGTTGAACTGCTGGAACAGATACTCATTGAGTATGACGGGACCCTGCTCGTCGTGAGCCACGACAGGGAATTCCTCAACAACATCGTCACAGGCACCTTCGCCTTCGAGGGCAACGGCGTTGTGCGCGAATATGCCGGAGGTTATGATGAATGGCTCGCGCGCAGGCCCGCACTGAAAGATGTTAAGGAAAAGAAGGCACAGCCTGTAAAAAAAATCCGCGAAAAAACAAAGCTCAGCTTCAACGAAAAGAAGGAGCTTGAACAACTTCCTGAACAGATTGCCGAGCTTGAACAGAAGAAAAAAGAACTGGTTGAACTCATTTCCGATCCTGAATTCTACAAAAAGGAGGCGGCCAGGTCTGTTGAAGTAAACCGTGAAATTGAAGCCATCGACTCCAGGCTTGAGCACATGCTCGAACGGTGGATGGAACTTGAAGAGATGCAGAAAAACGAATAGCGGGCATTATGCCCACTCTCTATTTGAGCCGCATATTTTTGCCATGCCTGAAAAAAAATATAGACTTTACTGTCAGATTAATATTAATTAAATATTAATCTGACAGTAATGAAAAATCGCGCTAACATCCTCCATCTATTCATTATAACAGCAGCCGTTCTTATCACCGGCTGTTCCGCTGTGTTCACTCCTGTTAAAAAACCTCTTGCAGTTAATGGTATAATCGACCTCAGGCAGTGGGACTTCGAAAAGCAGGGACGTGTTGAACTGAGCGGAGAATGGAAGTTCATCTGGGCATCCGACAGCAATGATTTTTCACGGCGGGATTATGATGACTCCGGGTGGCAGAACCTCAGGGTGCCTGGGGCATGGGACCCGGCAACGGGTTCATCGTACGGCCTGGGGTGGATGCGCCTAAGGGTGCTCATGCCCGCAGACAGCGATAAAAAACCCGCGGGTTACCTGGCCATTGAACAGCTCATAGAAATTTTCTCGGCATACGAGATGTACATAAACGGCGAACTCATTATCAGCAACGGCAGGGTCTCTGCCGATGCCGCGGGAGAGGTTCCTGACAACTCCCCCAGGATAATCCCCATGACAATAAAACAGGGCGAAGAAGTCCTGGACATCGCAGTAAGGGTATCCAACCATAATTTTACATACATAGGTTTTCACGGCTCACCTGCAATCGGGCTCACCAGGGAACTTCATTCAAATTTTATCAGTGACAAGTCAAAAAATTTCCTGGTGCTCGGCATCGTCATAATGATGATCGTCTACCACCTGATGCTCTGGATTGCGCGACGTGACGACACCACCAGCCTCGTTTTTGCCATGTGGTGCCTTGCGCCGCTCATGAGGCTTTTTTACATAGCCAATGTTTCGGGCATGCTGTTTCCGGATATAAATACATTCGACCTGCACCACAGGTTCTCGTTTCTTTCATTGCCATTCTCCCTTATGTTTATGTCAACATTCTACTCCTCACTCTTCCCCGAAGAGTTTTCAAAAAAAATACTGAGGATTTTTCAGGCCATCGGCGCAGTTACCTTTGTGATAATTGCAGCAACACCGGCAAGTATATTTACAAAGCTCATGATTCCGCTGGAGCTGGCCATGCTGCTGGTTGTTATATGGGCCATATATTCACTTGTAAGGGCGCTGGTAAACAAAAAGCAGGAGGCGCTGATAATCCTCCTCAGTATGGTTGTTTTCCTCGTAACCGTTACAAACGACCTTGTCTATTCCTTCGGCTATATCAATACAGGTTTCTACTCGCAGACAGGTTTTATATTCCTCATATTCTGCCAGTCAACGGCGCTCTCGCTCAGGTTCGCGCGTACATACAGGACCGCAGACCACCTTTCACGCTACCTGCAGGATGAAGTGGAAAGGAAGACCGAGGACCTGACGCTGCGCACCATCGAGGCAGAGGACGCCAAGAAGGAGATCGAAAAGGTAAACAGCAAACTCATAGAGATGGACAATTACAAAAACATCTTTTTCCAGAACATCACTCATGAGTTCCGCACCCCGCTCACCCTTATCATCGGCTACATGGAAAGGAGCCTCCAGGCCGCCGATGATGAAAACTCCGAGCTTGTGCGCCAGCACCGCACTGTGCTGTCCAATTCCTACAGGCTGCTCAGACTCATCAACCAGCTGCTCGACATTTCCAAATTTGACGAAAACATGATGAAGCTCAACGAGGGGCCGTGCGATGCCGTTGAGTTCATGCGAAGCATAAAATCCTCCTTTGACCCTGCAGCGCTCAAAAAAAATATCGGCTACACATTCACAGCAGATACCGGCAGGTTCCTCGTAATGATGGACAGAGAGAAGGTGGAAAAAATCCTGCTGAACATACTTTCAAACGCATTCAAGTTTACCGGTGACGGCGGAACAATATCGGTTGATCTTACCACTGCGGGCAAGAATTTTACTGTTTCAATAAAGGATTCAGGCACAGGCATCGACGAGCCCATGATCGGCAGGATATTCGACAGGTTCTACCAGGTTGAACAAACTACAACAAGGACAAGGGAGGGAACAGGCATCGGCCTTTCGCTTGTAAGGGAATACATCAACCTGTACAACGGCACAATCGATGTGCGCAGCAGGAAGGATGAAGGCTCGGAGTTCGTAATAACACTCCCACTCAGGATTGTCGAAAACCCGGAATACGTAACAATAGGCAGCAGCTCAGTAAGCCGCGAGGCAGCAGCAGTATACACCTCAGACGCTGAAACCCTGCAGAACCGCAGTGTTATTAATGATGACACACAGAGCTTTAAAGAACTAAAAACCGTCCTCATTGTTGACGACAATCCTGACATACGCGGCTATGTAAGGGACATCCTTTCACCCTTCTACAATGTCATAGAGGAGGAGAACGGGCTGGGCGGCCTTAAAAAAGCCACCAGGCACAAGCCTGACATTATCATATCTGACATCATGATGCCGCAGATGGACGGGTACCAGATGCTTGCACAGATAAGGGAAAATCCGAAGACCGCGCACATCCCCGTTATACTGCTCACCGCGAAATCTACCGAGGATGAAAAAATCGAGGGGCTCGACGCAGGCGCTGACGATTATATAGCCAAGCCTTTCAGCGACAGGGAACTTCTCGCCAGGACGCGCTCACTCATAAGGCTCCATGAATACCAGAGAATAATCGCGGAACGCAACAGCGAAATCGAGGCCGACCTGGAGATAGCCCGCGAGATACAGTCGAAGCTCATCCTGGAAGCGCACAAAACCACGGGAATGAAAAACTTTCATGTGCTATTCATGCCCATGGACAAGGTGGCCGGGGACTTCTATAATTTCCATGAAACAGAGACCTGCGTCAAGATTTTCATTGCAGACGTTTCAGGCCACGGCGTGGCAGCGGCATTCCTCGCCCTTATAACCAGGAACGAACTCGACAACAGCATTTCATCAGATAACAATACCACTTCAGTACTGGGGCACCTGAACAATGTGATCAGCCAGTACGCCGTAAAGTGCAACTTTGTCACTGCATTCTACTGCATCTATAAAAAAGATACGGGCATGCTTACCTACTGCCGCGCCGGGCACAACCCGCCTCTCCTCTACAGGCCTTCTGACAGGTCGGTTACAGAGCTTGACACTCTGGGCAGGGCCCTTGGATTTTTTCCTGACATCGTTTTCGAGGAAAAACAGCTTTACCTGGAAAAGGGCGACAGGCTGATTTTTTATACGGATGGAATAATCGAGGCGAGAAACTCTGACGGAGAGATGTACGAGCTTGAACGTTTCGTAACATTTATTCAGCAGAGTTCAGGCTGCTCACCATCGGAACTCTCCGAAAGGCTCATGGATGATATTACCAAGTTCTCGGGAAGCAGCTCATTCGATGACGACGTCACACTCCTGGTATACGACATCGAATAACAACAAACACACGAAACCCTATTCAGGCCTCTTCTGTTTCCGCATAGATGTATTGCCTAAGCCAGTCCGCGGGTTCGCCATCTGCGTCAGTCACCATAACAGGCGCAAAATACCTTTCATAGTCCCCGTCTGATATATCCTCCGGGTATGAATCGTACTGAGGGTCAAGCCTGTCAGTACCGCCGATGTAGCTCCTGGGCCTGTAGTCCTTTGTTGTCCTGTACATTGTAAAGGGCCTGGTATTGTTTTTGTAGATGACATACCACTTCACCATCCATTTTACCCTGTACCTCCACATGAAGCGCAGAGTCTTAAACAGAAGGCGCCGCAGGCTTACTATGGATTTAAGGTTGCGGAAAATTACATCGGCGAATTCGCTAATATCATCCATGCTGTCCCTGACGTTGCGGTAAGCCAGGGTGCATCCGTCCAGGTCGCGGAGCCTGAGGCCGGGCAGCAGTTCACCCCTCTCGACGCTTTCTTTGAATACGGTGGTGCCAAGTAGCGGTGAAACAAAGCTGAAAAAGCACGGGAAAAGCAGCTTTTCATTCTCTGTTACCTTCCTGAACTGTTCCTTCATCTGGGATATGGATGAAATCCTGGGGTCGAAGAGGTAACCGAAGTTAACCAGTATATGCTTTCTCTGCGCACGGTCTATGCAGTCAATTATCGATGATACGTTGTGCAGGTTCTGCTTCTTGCTGTTCGCCTCAAGGAAAAGCTCGTCCATTGACTCCAGGCCCGTAAATAGTATTTCACACTTGCAGTCAGACATGAACGAGATCAGTTCATCGTCGGCAAAATCATTCTGCGAGATAAGCCCTCCCCACCATTTTATCCTCTTCTCATTTTTCAGGAACATGAAAAGTTCCGCGGAGGATTTACGGTTTAGTGCAAGGTGGTTATCGATGAAGTAGATGATCGGATAGAACCTTTTCAATGAAAAAAAAGG
>CAYTSF010000093.1:0-2320 GCA_964440335.1 uncultured Leptospirales bacterium | reverse complement strand
CTCATAATCCCTCATAACATCCCATACGCTGTCCACACCGCCGCTGCATACCACGTCAAAGAACCGTGAAGCGAACTCAGGGAAAAGCGTACATATGCTCCCTCCTGCCACGGTGACAGCCCCCATGCGCCTGAAGAAAAACGATAGCTGCCTCATGCGGTCAAAATCCTTCTGTAAACCTGAAAGAAAAACAAGGTCATAAATTTTTCCGCCGGCCGGATCACATGGGCCCGCACTGAGTTCATTATGGATGGTGATGTCGTACCTCGACTGGTCTATCTGCGATGCCACGTGGAGCCCGATCATGGGCTGCAGAAAATCATATTCCTTCCTGACAATCCTTTCGCAGTGAAAATGCGCGGCAACGATAAGTACTCTCCCCTTTTCAGATACTACATTCATCCGCTCCTCCATAATCTGTCACCAGAATAGTACATACGAAAGCGGGTGTACACACTTTTTCAGACACTCCCCGAAATATTAAATAAGTGGCAAATAATAATGGACGCGGGAAAATATTTCGTTTATTTTATGAACAGTTTTAAACTTTGAAGAAACATTATGACCCTTGAAAAAATCTGCGAAAACATAATTATCCCCTTTCACGATACCCTCACTGCAGCAGGTGCAGGGTACGTTGAGGTCATATTCAGGGAGGGCAGCCAGTTCAGGAGCTGTTACAAAAAGTCCCTGGTTACGGATTTCGTCTATCTCACGTACGAAGTGCTGGATAAAAATCTCAGCATGAACCGGCTGACCGAAATGAGCCACACCGGGCAGCAGTCAAAGTACCAGGAGACAATTCACTGCTACGTCCATCCCATGTTCTCATTTAAGACGCAGTCCGGTTACCTGGTTGTACAGAGCGCCGAACCCCTTGCAGAAATAAACGTTTCAATGACCGCAGCGCTTGCAAACGTCCTGAACAATTTATTCAAGAGCAGCCTTGAAGAAACAAAGGAAAAATCCGCGCAGCCTAAACCTGAAAAAGAGGAAAAATTTCACAACGAGCTCATGAACATACGGGACATCCAGGCCAAGCTCTTCCCCAGCTTTGATAACATAAACGAAATTGAGATCAGGTCGGCATACCTCCCGGCGGAACTCATGTCAGGTACATTTATCGACGGTTTCTTTACAGACAAATCCACCTACATGCTGGCCGCATGCGATGTCTCGGATTACGGACCGGCATCGCTTTTTATAGGTGCCGCCATACGGACAATTATGCGTTCCGAGGAGTTCCAGAGGATGATTCCCTCGATGATGATAACAACCATCGAGAACAGGATCAAGAACCTCACAACCGGCGGGAACCTGGCAAACGTATATCTGAGCATATACCAGCTGCACCTCAAGACCGGCAGGGTGGTGTTCTCATCCTACGGGCCTGTCACAACACTTTTTTATACTGCAAAAAAGAAAGGGCTTATTGATCTGGGGGATACGGAAGCAGGGAAAATTTTTGCAAAGAGGACATTCTTCCGCGACCTGACAATTACCATGGACCCCGGCGATACCCTGTTATACTATACACGCGGCGTGCTCAGGGCGAAAAAACCGGACGATGACGCGGAGTACGGTCTGTCAAACCTGAAGGCCTGCACGATGGAGAGCATATCAGGCGAAACCATGGAGCTTGTGCATTCAATAACAGGGTCTGTCTATGAATACACAGACTATACCCCGATCACCGAGGACATCATACTCATCTCTATGAAGAAGACGTGATGCATGACAGCTGCTATCCGATGCTACTTGAACGTAAAGCTATCAATGATTTTCAGCGCTTCGGCCAGGTTCTCCTTCTGGTCCTTCCCTTCACCTACATATGACAGAGTGTACCAGTTGCCGTCCTTCAAAGTATAATACTGAATCCACCTGAGGCTCATGCCTGAATATTTTCCGGTATACTCAATCACCCTTGAGTCCACACCACCGAGTGCCGCCGGTTTGAAACTCACAAGCTGGAAATCATCAATGATTTTTTTCAGTTCATCAATCTGCGCCTTTTTTATCGCATCCCAGTCTGTTACGCTGCTGTTAGAATCGGGCGTAAGAATTATGGATATGTTTTCGTGGTATGTACCTGCTGTATTTTTTGGTATGAGCACCAGGAGATCATACCCCGGATAATCCGATTTGAACCAGTTTAGATAGTCAACCTCGTACCCGCTGCCTGAATGAATTTCAGCAAAAAGAAATACAGATACAAATACAAATGAGGCCATAAACGGAAATAAGTACTTTGATTTTTTCATGATTGCAGGCTCCTTATCAGGATTAATATGACATGTCTTATGTAAGAGGTAATAAAAAT
>CAYTSF010000092.1:0-13576 GCA_964440335.1 uncultured Leptospirales bacterium | reverse complement strand
AAAATCCTCGTCAGAGACTGATCCATCATCGCCATCAGCTTTTCCGGAAGAATCGAATTTCTGCACCCTGCCGTCAGCATAAACTATTTTTTCAATGAGCCTTGTTCCATATATCTTTTTTTCACCATATTCATCCACGAACTCAATATTGGCAGGCCTTACCCTGATGCTTTTTGCCCTGAACCTGCGTCCATCCCTGAAATAAACGAAGTCGGCTGATGCCTGGCTTTCGAATGAGGTTGTTTTACCGTCACGGTATACGATTTTACTGACACCTGAAAGCTCTTTTCTTTCAAAGGGCACTGCCCCGTCAGCAGGCCTGTACTCTACGAAGGACTCATTAACTGAAATTATAAAGCACCTGACCGCTGTACCGTCCGACAGATATATAGTATCGCTGAACACTATCTCCTTTCCGCTGTCATAGACTATCCGCTCAACATCCTTTCTGGGAACAGCCCCCTGTATACCGTCACCTCCACTGTATTCAATACTTTCAGAAGTTACCCTGGTAATTTTTCCTTCGATCACTGCACCTGAACCGGTATAGATCCTGTCAGCCATGAGGGATGAAGCGGATGCCGAAATTATTACAACTGTCATCAGGATTCTCTTTATCATGTAGCACTCTCCATAAAAACAACCGGATGCTGTTATTACTCTATAAATGCCATGTGTCAAGATTTAAATGCTCAAAAAAAACACCCCGGGGAGGGGCGTCTTTCACACAGGGGACTTCCGGTTTCATCATTCAGCAGGAAATATTGAAACAGGGACATTGGAATTGATACCTGCTACTACAGAAACCTTGGCGTCCATTTCAATACCACTGCAGTATTCTTCATTAATTTTAAACTGCACCTTGTCAACAGTGAGAATAAGAAAAGTTTTTCTACCCTTTGTCTCTTTTTTTATTTTGGAAATTCTGCCGGTATAGACCTGCACACGGTCTGTCTCAACGTCTGAACCAAGCTGCCAGCTCCTGTTAAAATTCATCATGAGGAACGGAATGGAAAAGACAGCAACCATTGCCATTGCCATGCTCATATTTTTAACTGTGGTCGCGCCTGTAATAAAAGCCCCGATGAGCAGTGCTATGATAACTGCATCGATAATAATAACCATGAACCCCATATACCTGAAGCGCCTGACCTGTGATGTAAAACGCTTTACATACTCATCTCTCTTTTCAACATCAACAATCTCGATGTGCTTAATCATGCAGGTCTCCTTTATGTACTTTAATCATTTTTTTGTTTTTTATTCAGATGCTAATCTGCTACATTGAAAGACTTAAACAAAGTGGACGGAATGGCTATAATATGGTAAAAAAGCAGCAGGATAGCAAGTAATTTTTTCTGTTCAAAATAAAACATCCTGGTTTCGCGGACTTGCTGATGTTCCGGCAGGGAATTTGCCGAACACGGCCGGCTTCTTCTTAAATAATCTGTTGACATCAGCATAATTCTGACTCCAACTGCATCAGGGCCTGATCATTTGCATGGCACAGCCGGAGCCTGCACACAGGTTCTTCCGTGTTTTTTCTCAGGAAATTATTGCGAAGTGATTATGCAGGGCCCGGACTTTCAGCATGGAGGTTACATGAACGAAAAACTATTTGCAGCGGCAGAAACAGGAAAGAAGCTGGTATCATCGGGCGGATTTGATTTTGCGGAGATAAGGCTCTCTGCGGGCACAGGAACATCAATTGCTCTTTCAGGAGAGAACACCGAGGCAGTTACTTCGGGCGACGCTGTTGCAGGATCAGTACGCGTTCTTAAAAACGGTTCATGGGGATTCGCAACATTCAACGACCTCTCATCAATAGAAAGGTTTTTCAGAAGCGCCCTGAACTCAGCATCGCTTGTCACACCAAAGTTAAAATCGTCCATCGTATCATGTAAACCGGTTACAGGTAAATTTACCACAAAAACAGTAAAGGACTTCGACTCCGTAAGCCTGGACGAGAAGTTCGGGCAGCTCAGTTCTTATAATAAAATCCTCCGAAATGCCGAACATATACAGACCACAAAGGCCATTTACAGGGACGGATCATCGCACTACCTGTACCTGAACAGCGAGGGGTCAGACCTGGAGTACGAAAGGTCCTACTGCGGCATTTCCCTGGCATCCGTGGCCAAGAAGGGTGCGCTTGTCCAGCCCTACAATGAATCGATCTCCGGGTTCGGCGGTTTTGAAATAACACAGAACAGGGAGTCACTGGCCGAAAAAGTCGTGAAAACCGCAAGCGACATGCTCGACGCAGAACCCGTTGAAGGCGGGCGTTACAGTGTAATCCTCGACCCTAAACTGAGCGGTGTTTTTATACATGAGGCATTCGGCCACCTTTCAGAGGCTGATTTCGTCTACGAGAACCAGTCGATGCGCGATATAATGGTACTGGGCAGGGAGTTCGGCCCGCCTGAACTCAACGTGGTTGACGACGGCAACATTGAACATATAGCAGGATACATACCCTTTGATGATGAAGGCGTTGTCCCTTCAAAGACATTCCTCATAAAAAACGGCACGCTGTCAGGCAGGCTCCATTCACGCGAAACAGCGGAGAAGATGAACGAATATATTACTGGCAACGCCAGGGCAATGGGCGTCATGAATCAGCCCATTGTACGCATGACCAACACCTACATCGAAAACGGAGCGTACAGCCGGGATGAACTTTTTAACGCCATGGATGACGGTCTCTATGCCGTGAGTTACATAGGCGGCCAGACAAACCTGGAGATGTTCACGTTCACTGCCGCGTACGGTTATAAAATCAGAAACGGAAAACCGGGAAAAATGTTCAGGGACATCATACTATCGGGCAACGTATTCACCACTCTCAGGAACATCTCGATGATAGGCAATGACTGCGAAATGTTCGGCGGACTGGGCGGTTGCGGAAAAGGGGGTCAGGGCCCGCTGCCCGTAACACTTGGCGGGCCGCACATGATGGTGAACGATGTGCTGGTGGGGGGTGGAAAATGATTGATCGCATAACAAAATCAATACCGGCAGGAACCGGGTGGTTCGACATATACCACGTTTCGGGAAGGAGCACGCCCGTTAAGTTCAAAAACAACAGGCTGTATTCACTCACTGAAAACGAAAACTCGGGCACAGGAGTGCGCCTTAACATCGGCGGACGAACAGGCTTTTCAAGCACAAACGACAACGAAAACATTGAACGCGTCGCAAAACTCGCGGCATCGCTCTCGACCTTCGGCGACATCGAAAACTTCACACTGCCGGCAGACACAAGAAGCGCATTTGACCCGTACGACCCTGCCATTGAATCATTTGACCTGCAGTCAGAAATCACATCATGCGAATCAGCCATTGATGAACTGACCCGGCGCTTCCCCGGCATAACCATTGACATGGGCGTCACAGCGTCAACCGGAAGCATACGCCTTGCCAACTCGGCCGGTGCTGACATATCATACAGGGACTCATACTACTCCACATCTCTTTCTGCGACGCTGGTGCTATCCGACGGCACCCGCATTCAAACATGGGAGGGTGAATCGCACACCAGTCCGGTAAGCTGTAGCGCTATGGCAGCAACGGTTGGCGATAAAATTGAGATGGCCATGACAGTGCGTAAAATCGAAAGCGGCATATACCCTGTCGTGTTCCCACCGTCGGCATTCGGCAGCATGCTGGGACTCGTCATATCGGGATTCAGCGCAGTCCCGGTATGGAAGGGCATATCGCCCATGGCCGGCAAGCAGGGGACAAAGGTGTTCAGTGAAAAACTTAATGTTAAGGACAATCCGCTCATTCCAGGCTCACCATACAGTATCCCCTTTGACGGAGAGGGAGTTAATGTGCGGGAGAAGTTTCTCGTAAGAAACGGAGTTGTGGAAACCTTCATCGCGGATTTAAAGTACGCCGAAAAGCTCGGCATTGCACCCACAGGCAACGCGTCGCGCGGCTACTCTTCGCTGCCGGGGCCTTCGTTCACGGGCATAGAGGTTGATGCCGGGATGGATTCAATCGAAGCAATAATCTCATCGATAAAGAGGGGGATTGTGGCTCACCAGTTCATAGGACTGGGACAGTCCAACACCATCACCGGGGATTTCTCGGCCAGCATGGACCTGGCATACCTTGTTGAAGACGGCAAAATAACAGGCCGCATAAAGGACTGCATGATAAGCGGAAACATAATCAGTCTGCTCGCAGGTGAATTAGCCATGAGCAGTGACAGGGAGCGCAGGGGTTCAGCGGTATTGCCGTGGCTCATGCTGCCGCAGGTAAATATTGTTGCGTGAAGTTCCCTTTTCAGTATAGTCCGGATATGCCTGGACTATACTGAACAATAAAATCCTCAAAAATAAAAAATTTTTTAGCACTAAAAGACGACGACACAGCTGCCAATTTATTCCTTGCTTTTTTAACCAGCCTGCAGTGAATTCTAACAATAGACCTGTTTCCAAACCGGCGTTTTAAGCCTTCATGAAACCTGAAGCGGGCTCCTTTGCAGGGGTTTCACCCCTGCACCCGGTAAAGAGGATAAGAAAGGAAACAAGTCTTACAGAATCATGCTTCATGCGACGTAAAGAAAGCGATACATTTAACATTTTTTTACAATCATAATTAGTTACATGAGTCAATCCGTGCAACATGGCGCCACCGGAGAATTATATGAAACAGATTTTCAGGCTGATACCTGCTCTTCTTTTGTGCATTTTACCATTATCCCTCAGGGCTGAATACATCTTCACAACAGACGGCGCCATACACAAAGGAAAAATCATAAAAGAAAATGCCACAACCGTCACCATAAGCACTGATGATAACGAAAAAGAGACATACAAACGCACTGACATCATGCGCATCCTCTACACAAAACTCAACATGGGAAAAATATACGTACAGAGAAAGAACGGCGACAACTTCACAGCTTACATGGTAGACGAGGACCAGGAAACCTACACATTCCGCAATGACCTGTACAAACCTGAAGAGTTCAAACTTGAACGCATGGAGGTGCTCTTCATCGCCGAGAGGAACCCCTCCGCTCTAAAAGGCAAACCAGATACACAGAGTATTGACCTCACATGGTACCATCCCTATGACCCAATGGAGAAGTATAACATCTATATTAAAAAGAAGAAAGAGGACAGTTACGAACTTGCAGCAACAACCTCAAACAATAAATACACCCTTGAAAACCTGACGAGTAATACCCGCTATTTCATTGTAGTTACAGGCATAGACGGATCAGGAGGCGAGACTCCTTACAGCAATGAAATTGAAATAGTTACTAAAAACATTTTACCTGGCGAACCCGGGGAGGTACTCTTTACGGTTGATGAAGCAGGCAGCAGGATTATAACATGGACCCCCGCGACAGACACTGACGGAATAGTAGAAAAATACAGAGTATACACCACACAGGGCGGCGAAAAAAAACTCCTGGGTGAAACAAAAACCGAAACATACACAGTAGCCGGGGATATCGCCTTTGATAAAATATACGTGTGTGCAGTGGACAACATGAATGACGAATCTGGCCAGGTCAGGGCGTTCGAGCTTCACGGAGAAGAGATGCATGTAACCCTGTTTGCCGAAGGAATTCTTCCCCTGGGCAAACTGGGTGATATAACAGGCCCCGGCCCCGGCCTTTCAGCGCAGTTCACCCTGAACAATTATGTATACCCCGGACTTGTACTTGGAGTTGAAGCCGGGTTTTATACTTTCACAGGGAAGGACAGCACGTATAAAAAAACCGGCACATCATACATGGCTTCTCTCTTTTTTACTGCTGGCTACTGCTTTGAACTGAACTATTATTTCAGCGTGACCCCGTACGTGAGTTTTGGTACAACTTATTTCAATTCGGAATTCATTAACCGCGACAAGGTAACACTGAACGAAAATGATGAAACCATTTCTGAAATGGGGCCTTCAATCTGCGGCGGCATTGAGGGTGGTTACAGGCTCACAGAATCATTCAGCCTGGTTCTGCGGATGTACGCTGGTTTTCTCACAGGCGCGGATTCAGGATTTTATACAGGCTGCGGCCTGGGGTGCATGTACAGGCTGTAGTATATTCAACAGGAGGAACCAATGAAAACCATAAATTTCAGGAAGAACAGAATTAAAACCGCAATTGCATCATTGTTATGCGGATTAGTCTTAACCTCCTGCTGGGAGGATTTTAATGAAAAATTTGTGGGGAACTCCACATCCACTCCTCCGGAGATAACCTTTACTGAATCATCAATGACAAGCACAAGCGTAACTATCAACTGGACTGAACCGGATGCGGTTTCATACAGCGGTACGATCATCACCTGCACGGGCAATGGCAGCACTACTGAGATCACCCTGGCTAAGGGCACCACGACGTATACTATAAACGGCCTGACCGGCGGAGTTGAATACACCTTTGCAGTGAACACCATCTTCAGTACAGGGTACGAATCGGCCGGCTCCACATTTACAATCACGCCGGCTGACAAAACGCTCCGCTTTCTTTACACAGCTGAGCAGTTGGACAATGTACGGAACGGCCTGGGGGACTGCTGCATCCTTATTGCGGACATAGACCTTTCAGGTTACAGCAGTGGTTCAGGATGGGACCCAATAGGTACATCCGGCAGCGCCTTTACCGGAGTCTTTGACGGCAACGGACATACAATCAGCAACCTTACAATAAATGACAGCACGAACAGCTATAAGGGATTTTTCGGATATACCTCGGGGGCTGCAATAAAAAACATTACTCTGACGGATGTCTCAGTAAGCGGGAAACAATATGTAGGTGGACTTGCGGGGCAAAGTACCGGTGGAACAATCTCAAATTGCTCTGTTGCCGGGACAGTAAAAGGTAATTCTACTAATATTGTCGGGGGGCTGGTTGGAAGTGCATCTAACGTATCGATTACAGACTGTTATACATCCGGTACTGTTATTAATACTAATTTGATTGGTTATGTCGGTGGTCTGGTCGGCAACACCGTAAATGGTACAACTACAGGCTGTCATTCTTCCTCGAACGTGAGCGGCGGTAATGGTACAGGGGGTTTAATCGGTTACAACCAGGGGGCAAGTTTAACTGACTGCTACAGTACAGGTACTGTAAATGGCGCATCAAGCACCGGGGGGCTTGTGGGATCTAACGGCGGTAATATTACAAGTTGTTATGCAACAGGCAATATTATAATTAATACTTTTATTAGTGGTCAGCAGCACTGGGTAGGTGGGCTTGTCGGGTATTTAACTTCCGGTACAATAGAAAATTGTTATTCTACAGGTAATGTTGATATTACAGATTCACAGATGATAATCCATGCCGGGTCCTTTGTAGGGTATTTTACGGGAGGTTCAATTACAGAATGTTATGCCCGCGGCAACGTTAATGTTCAATATTCCTCTGCAAATTCATATGTTGTGAATGCCGGGGGGTTTATAGGATATGCATATGCAGCTGCTTGTTCAGCCACAAAATGTTATACCCTTGGTAATGTTAATGTTCAGCATTCAGGTACCGGTGAGCCCGGGGTTCGTGCCGGCGGTTTTGCCGGATTATCCGTCGGTCAGACTGCATACTGTTTTGCCCGTGGTGATGTTAGTGTTCAAAATACCGGTACTGGAACCAGTACCATTTACGCCGGGGGTTTTATCGGACAAACAAATGTATCAACAACAATTCAATACTGCTATAACACTGGAACGATTACTGCGACAGCTGGATCGGGTACGGCAACTAAAGGCGGATTTGTAGCGTCATTTTCTGCAGGTACTATCACAGCCTGTTACTATAATACAGACACAACTGGTTGCAGCGATAGTAGTGCTGGCAGTTATACACCTGTAAGTACTGATAATATGAAGCTCCAGTCAACCTACCAGCCAGGAACGAACGATTGGTCCTTCCCCTCAATCTGGAGTATTGACACATCCGTAACAAATCCCATAAACAGCGGCTACCCCTACCTTACGGGCATGGCACCGTGATTCATTATATCCTTTATTATTCCGCAGATTACGCAGATTAAAATCCAATACATCTCTGCGTCCTCTGCGCCTCTGCGTGAGAATCCTTTTGAGTTCACAAACCCCTCCGGGGGCAGAAAAAATACATCTATAAAAACAGGAAAGAAACACCAGCAGCCGTTAATGGAATCCTCAATGTCGGTTATACAAAAAAAACGGCAGATTATTGCTGGAAAAATTTCAACTGCCTGATTACGGATTGAATTCTTTTAAAATGCTGGTCATTTGTCCACAGGCGGGCTTTATATTTCACTGCAATAAAGGCAATTATTACATCCTGAAATGGAACAGTAACGCCATTCTTTTTCAGTTTGTTTAAATACTTCCCGATCTCAATCCAGTCATCACGTTCAATCTCAAGGAATATAAATTCTCCCATTGCATTGTTAATGATAACTACTTCCTTTTCTGTCCTGGCACCATGAAGAAGCTCCGCGTGAATTATCCCGCATATAGCAATATCTTCATCCTCAAAAACTTTTCTTGCATGAATATCAGGATTCTTCCAGAAATCAATGATTACGTTTGTATCAACCAGAATAAGAATTCTATCTTTTTTCAAGAGAATATGCCTCTTAAATTTTACTTACTTCTCTCAATGAACGAATCTCATCCTGATCAATATTAACTTTCCCGACAGCCATAAAAAAACCTGATTTGTTATGAGATTTATCATCATCGTCCCTGGGAATAATAATTACCTCAACATTCCTGTTTTTGAACATCTTCAGTTTATCAATTCCGATTTTTAATCCGTCTTTACCTATATAGCCATTGATTTTTACAGCATTCATATACTACCCCGCAATTTAAGAATATCAATCAAAGATATTCATTATCTTTTCTAATAATATACATCAGAATCAATGTCAAGTGACTTATTTAAATACGGGTGAGCATGTAAACGGTTTTTATCCCTGGCAATGAGTGCAATGTTTTGTTACCTTTTGAACAAGGTTTCAACCACAGCGCAACACCCCGAAGTCAGGGACGCTTTATACAAGCATTAACAATTACCGTAACATTGACACAACAGGTTCTATAAACAATGCTACCCCTACCCTACAGGCATGGTTCCGTGATTTGTTATATCCTTAATTATGCAAAAGACCAATCCGCAGATTACACATATCTTCGCAGATTAAAATACAATACTTCTCTGCGTCCTCTGCGCCTCTGCGTGAAATTCTTTTTAAGTTCACAAACCTCTTCCGGGTGACAGGAACTATTTATTCAGCATAGAACACTGCAGGGAACGCCGACATGGATTTATAAGCAGCATAAAGATTCATCGGCCGGGGGCGGGGAATAAATGCTATAATCTATCCTACAGCCGCACAATTTCAAATGCAAGGTCAACCAGCGGACTCCTGGCACCGCCTGTGGCGCCCGAACTCTTCAGCATATACTCTGCGCGCGCGATGAGCGGGTAGGTCATCTTCAACTGTTCCCTTGAGAAACGCCTCAGTATTGCGCTGAACTTCTCGCGTCGCAGTTTGCCACCCGCGAGCCCTATCTTTGCCATGGCCTCGTCACTGCCGAGTTTATCGTCTACAAGCCTGTAATACTTCTCAAGCATGTCAGCCTGGCGCGTAATCATGCTCAGTATCAGAAGCTCGGCTATGCCGTCATCCATGAGCTGCTTCAGCAGAGGCAGAGACTTTTTGTCCCTTCTGAAAAGCATGTCCGTAAAGTCAAATACCGAGACATCCTTCACGTCGCCTGCCAGTTCGCGAATCATCTCTTCATTTACATGCATGCCCGCCCCGGAGTATTCGACCATGTCTATGATCTCGTCCACCCTGCGTATGTCGCTCCCCGCAAGTTCGATTATAAGCGACACGACCTTTTCATGAAAATCGACCTTCTTTTCTGTGAGGCTCTTGCGTATGTAGTTCACAAGGTCCTGGTCAAAGTATTTCCAGAACTGCACTATGTGTACTGCTGCGGCATGTTCCTTTTCAATGAATGCGGGGGGCTGGTTCTCGGTCGATGTCATTATCAGGATGGTGCCGTCGGGCATTCCGGTAATCATGTCAGCCATGATATTTTTTGTGCTGTCATCGAATTTCAGGTTATGGATATTGCGTATGACGCATACACGGGCTGCGGAGAACATTGAGCCCCCCAGGGCAAAATCCGCTGCTGCGGTGAATTCATCCCTCGCGCTTTTATCCTCACTCAGGATGAACCTGCCGGTGTTGAGGCTCCTCTCATCTGCGCTGCTGAACACCCTGTCGAGCACATGACCTACAGCTTTGTCCTTTTCACCCTCCTCTTCACCGAGAAAAAGAAAGGCCCTGTGTTTTATGCCCGAATGGAGCTCCGTGAAGAGCTGCCTGGACGTGGGGTATTTCTTTACAGTCACCGTGCATGTCTCCTGTCGCTTTTATCAGACTCCCAGCCAGTAAGTATGACCGAAAGTATCTTTTCTGATGTACTCTCGGCAAGTGACCTGTACACTTCGCGGAGGATTGACTTCTCCATCTCAAAAACGATACCCGAATCAACCTCCTTCCACCTTATGATCTCCCGGCCGGACTTCGTCTCTGCGAGTGTGATCCCCAGGGTGAGCGAGATACGGCGCTTCACGGGTCGGCCCGCGGAATCGAAGGATATGTCCTGCTCGCCATAAACTGTTACTTTCATTGCCAGGGTAAGGTCGGATGTTTTTTCCTCCTCCGTCACAGAGAGCCTTCCATCAAGGTTTACCCTGCTTTTAAGCCTGCGCACAAGTTCATCCGTAAAAGCAGGGTCAGCATCAACACCCTTTACCGGTTTGATAAAGAGCCTGCTCGCGGAGTCGGGGACGAACTGCCCGCCCTCAAGCTGCCGGTCAAGGGTATCTCCATTATGAAATAATGAGCACCCGGACATGAAGAGGATAAAGGGGAGAAGGGTCAATGTTATCAGTCTGTTTTTCATCGATAAACCAGTCTTGTTTTCAATCCTTAACGCACAGGTACGTTTCAAGAGTATGATCCGTGCTTAACAGTCTGTCTGACTGAAGGTAAAAATATTTTTCATAACCGTAAAAATTAATTCAAGAAATTTAATTATCAGGCCGATGATTTAATAATTAAATTTTCATTTTACACTCCAACGGGATTCCTTGAAAATTAAGGCAGTCAGGGAAGACCTTTTGCAACAAACGGGATAGAAATATCCCGTCTTTTTTTTACATACTGATTGTCTCTGTCAGCTCGTAAACGCAATTTATATACTCCTCAGCTGGTTTGTCCCAGTAGTAACATGCTTTTCCTGAATTCTCCCTGACCCTGTCGAGCATGGCTTCATCCGCGCTCCTGAAAAAATCGCTTGCCCTTTTCATGGCGTCGTAAAAAGCCCATGGCGTGAAGTCAGTGAAGAGAAAACCGAAGCCTTCAACCGCATCCCCCTGAACCGTAACAGGTTTAACCGTATCACGGAGGCCTCCGGTCGCCCTTGCGACTATTGCGCAGCCGGCTGCCATGGCCTCGAGCTGCGAGATCCCTCCGGGTTCATGCATCGAGGGCATGAGGAAAAAGTCCGAACAGAGCAGCGGGATACTCACGTCCTGGAAGCCGAAGGAGACATGTGCCCTGCCCGGGTAATACTGACTGAGCAGATACATGCCGTGGGCTATCGCTTCACCCCTGTTATCACCGGCTGATACCCCGCCGCCCGCAATGACCTGGAAGCCCATGTCCCTGAAGATTCCCTCTGATGCCTCGAGCAGCAGCTGGAAGCCCTTCTGCTCGGATATGCGGTGTATCATGGTGGCAAGTATAAGGTCAGGGTTGACCTCAAGGTTGCGTTCCACCTGGAGCAGCAGCTTGTTCCTCATGCGCGATACGATCCTCCTGCGCTGAGGGTCTTTTATTGATTCAACGGCCCTGTTACCTTCAAGAATTTCAGGGTAGCGTTCCCTGATCTTTTCGCCAAGGGCATGGTCATAGCTGATCCTCTCGAGCAGCGCAGGGTAATGGTTCCCGATAAAACCGGACTGTTCCATGGAACTGTCGATCTTTCTCCTGAAGTCAGCGCCTATACCGTTGCTTATGCCCTTCACGTCCTGCAGGATGCGCTCCAGTCCGTCACAGGCTATCTCTACCTGCCGGGCATACGACGGGCTCACGGTGATGCACTTGCGCGCGAACCTGATGCCGGTTGCCATGCAGCTGAGCCTGTTGCCGAAGACCGGGTCGCAGAAATCGCCGCCCCTCCATGAGGGCAGGTTGAAGAGGTTGAACAGGTCAAATCCGTTCTCGTACCTCTCGTAGGCATCGAAGTACTGCCAGCCTCCGTTATGCATAATATGTAAAAAGGTGCAGTTTTTGAACAACGGGTTGTTGTCATAATAGCTGTCGCATCTGATTATCCCGTTGAATATTCCGGTGAAGGCATCGTTCGTAAATGTGTACTTGGCGTTTATTCCGAAGCTGAGGATCACCTCCGCGCATGCGCGCGAAAAGCCTATGCGCTTGCGGAGCTTCTCCTCTGCGGTAACCCCCCAGTAGAGGCCGTTAAAGAACTCGTAGTGGTCAAGGAGAAAGTACTTTACACCGTCAACCACACCGTAGTGCACGCCTACCTCGTACTCGGTGTCCATGATCCTGAATTTCACGTTTTTGCCGGTGTACTCAATACCGTGCCCGGCTATGGCCTCCTCCATCTTGCGCTTCTCTTTCTGGCTGCCGTTTCTGTACAGCGGTGTGATGACGTAAACGTCCTCCCCCATTCTCACCATTTCGCGCGGCAGTTCGTAGACCACGTTAGCAAGCCCGCCGCTCTTCGAGAAGGGTTCCGCCTCGGCGGACATGAAGACCATGCTCCCCTTTTCGTAATGGTGGCGCAGGGTCCTGGCAAGCGTGGGGAATATGCCCACATCGAGCTCCATGCGTTCAAGGAATCCCCTGACCCTCTCAAGCGTCACCTCGTTGTTTTTGTAAAGGTGGAACATGCTGCGTTTTAAACCGAACTCTATCTGCTCCCTCTTCACGTTACCGTTGCCAAGGAGTTTGTCAGTAATGAAGTCAGCGAATGAATCGTACGTGGCGCAATGCTGCGACAGTTCCAGAAAGAAGAGGTTATCATAGACCTTGCGCGTGTCAGCAAGTTCACACAGGCGCACGAAGGAATCGGCAATGAACTCATTGTAGTGATCAGCCAGGGAGGTTCTCTCGAGGCGGAGTATCTTGGTGCGGTCTGTGTATGTTACCACCGTGTTGATGCGCGAAGCCCTGAGTTCCCTGCCGGTGTAATACCGGTAGCTGCGGGTTATGACCGAGTATAGCGGGTCTGAAAGGATGAATGCGTCGTCATCCTTGATGTCGAGCACCGGATTATCAAACTGCACAGAGACATCCTGGTTTGTATCGCTGAAGTTGAATATACCGAGCCATATAACATCCCCGGAGAACTTGAGCGAGGCAGCGGCCATGTTGTTGTTGGCCCATACCAGCGCGCCCCGGCCCTTCTGCCCGGTATGGAACCTGTAGATGTCCCTGTAGAATGCCTCCAGGCTGCGGTGGGCTGCGTACTCGAACTGGTTCCAGTTCACATAGATGTTATCCAGGTAGAC
>CAYTSF010000091.1:8079-13842 GCA_964440335.1 uncultured Leptospirales bacterium | reverse complement strand
TCAGAGCATTTTTTTAGCAGTTTCATAATGCATGTTGGCGAATCGGGGTCAGAGCCTCTTTTACCTTTATTACCGTTAAGTTAAAACTACTATTTGTTATGCATTAAAGATGAAAAATTTTTACGCGAAAAATACAGACACTTTATTTCAATATAGCATCACCTGAATTGTTACTCTTGCCAATAAGCCTGATGCATTTATCGCGCACATCCATGAACTGGGCTGTATTATATGCACGATTCTCCAACTCTCCAAGAATTTGCCGTGCCCTGGATGCCCTGCGCCCCATGTACTTTAACAGCGTATCCCCTGCGCTGCTGCGGTCATAGGCATTTTCATCTCCCAGATGCATTACCAGCCGTGGTACAGCCTCACCTATGTCAACTCCACTCCCTGCAAGGTACTCCAGTTCCGAGGATGCCATCTGTGAAATTCTCCTTTCATCATAACCAAAAAGTGGATCATGTTTAAGACCGGTCCCGTCACTTTCAAGGCAATCGCTGAGAGCCTTAACTATCTGTTTTATGAGTCCGTTTTTTTCATGGGCCAGGAGTTTCCGCGCGGCAGCATGAATGTTCTTTGTAAAGCTGCGTTCGCACCATGCAGGGTATTCTTCGGCCTTCATGTAAAGCAGGTCACCGGCAGTTTCAAATCGTATCACAGGATCAGGCGCACAGAGAAGAATATCAGTAAAGCCACGTGTATTATTTTGCACAAGGTAATGGTCTGTGAGTATCTCTACCATGTATTTGCGTATATGCCAGTTTAACCCGGTGGTGCCGTTTCTCACCGCAGTTTCCATGGCTGAAATTATTGAATCGTAGCCTTCATGCAATGCTTCAAGTTCAGGCCTGATCCTGGCAGATTCATCTGTGCCCCATGCCGGATTTGACATAAACTCCATGGCTCTCAATGGACTTAGCCTCTCAAGGGAACTACTTGACTCAGCGGGTTCCATGACACCACCCTCATCCTCGTATGAGCTGTACTTATAAAAGGTATTGCAGAGAGGACATTTTTTCAGGCCAGGGACAATTACATCGAGCTTTAACATTTCTTCTGGTATATTTCCAGACGAGTACTGGCCCGCCCGTGATTCGTGGGAGCTTTTCTGCGGAATCTTTGAACATAGTTTGCATCCGATAATCAGCAAATGTGCCTCGCTGTTAATTGCGAAATAATTTTTTTCATCCTTTTGTTTATCCTTCTTCACCTTTATACAAATCCTCAAGTTGAAATAGTAAAGTTTTAAGCGATCCCTTGCGTCACCAGTATCTGTAATGTAAAAAAGAGTTGTATTGTTCAACTTAATCAATTTAACTTATCATCAGGTAAAAATCCGTTGAATGCATGAAAAGTTTTTACGCACATACTTTCAGATTCATCTGTGATCCGGCAGGTGTTGAAACAAATTTTACTCACCAGGTTTAAGTATGAGTATTATTTACCTGTTTATCCATGTACATCAGGCCGGGTAAAAACAGCTCAGTCTTTTACAGGAAATAAGGGGAAGAAACATGTGGATCCTAAAATCCAGAGAAGAATATAAAGAGGACTGTTCAGCTAAACTGAAAGAACTTGCAAAAAAGAACCTGGCATTTGCCATAATCTTTATTGTCATTGATATAATTTTTTTAATGGCCGGATGTAATGGGCGTAACCCTCACATGTATGCGCGCAGCATTGATGACATCTATGAACAAATCCCTGTTTATCTGTTGATTGTTATTCTATATACCATTTTTGGCACAGGAATTTCATATATCTTCGCATGGAAAATAAAATGCGATACATGTTCCTGCGAACGAAAACTCATAGCAGATAAGAACTGTCCATGTGGCGGAAATTATATAAGCATGAAAAAATATAAATGGACTGAAGAATCCGAATAAACTCAAATAATATAATTACTGCCATTTACGGCCGAAAAGAGAAGATAATGAAAACAAAAAGCGCCATATTTTTTTTGCTGCCCCTGATCGTACTCTGCTGTGGTAAAAAAAGCGAGACTGTGGCCACTGTCACTTCAAAGGCTGGGTTAATAATCCAGTCCGAAGCCACGGTAAATTCCCGAAAGGTCGATACCATCCCATCGGGTAGTGAAGTAATTGTTTTTGATATAAACGGTCCTGAAGATACATTATTTGGCATTAAGAGCAGGTGGTATAAAATTCAATTCAACAATGTTACAGGCTGGGGTTTCGGCGGATTCCTTGAGATCCATGCAGAAAACAAAAACGTACACAGGATATCCATAATCGAGCACGAAAAAAAAGACAGTTTAAGTGAACATGATAACATCTATCATTTCAACCACACCGGCAAACGCTACACCGTAGACCCCGCAGGAAATCTTACCAGCGATACAAATAAAAATGTATCACTGAAGCTGGTGAATGAATATGAAGATATCCGGGTACTTTACTATGAAAATTACAGTGATGATATATTACTGATCTACGAGGCAACAGATGGTGACAGTTCCTGGAGTAAAATTGTAAGGATCGATCCGGTCAGCCTGACAAAAAAAATACTGGATGTGCAGTTCCCCGGTTTAAACCTGAGCCAGGGCCTTGTTGACAAAAATTATATCTACCTTGCAGCAGTTGACTTTATCGGAAAATTCAACATCGAAACAGGCAGGTTCCAGTGGCAGGATGATGATTTTTACAGCAAGGCGCATATTGATGTTGTTTCGGACATTATTTTAAAGGATAAAAAAATACATTTCATTGAATGGGATAAAAAGTTGTCGCAGGAACCGAGGAAAAAAGTAATCGTGAATATGTACACCGGCGTTATTGAGGAGATTACTGCCCTGTAACAGAATGTTGCCTGTTTACATACTGTGTACTGAAACGTTTAGTGCGCAGGATAAAAACTTTTTGTGTAAAAGAGGTTGTTCATGAGACCGTTATCCACTCCCACAGAAATGGAAGAGCAATGAAGAGAAATTTTTTTGCATAGAGCAGCCGATGAATGACAAAACAAAAACTGATATGAAAAAAATATTTAAAGTGATTATTGTAATAGTGGCCCTCTCTATCCTGGCAGAGGTCATTTTATACAGGGCCATTGTCGCTGACCGCGTAAATACCATGATGTATCACACGCGAAACATCGACCCTGAAATAATCGCCACCCATGCACAGCTTTCGGGCAAATATGCGGTATCATGCGAACCCGGTCATGACATCTGCTTAGCCATTGAAAAAATCAGCTTCAGCAAGGGAAATACGCTCATCGACGTGCTTTTTACAAATAATACGGCCGCCGACATCGACTGTATTGAGTTTACCATTTCTTCCGGGAAACTTACCGCAAAAGGGAAAAAGCTCAGGGACTCGGGTAGGGATTTTTCCATAGAGGAGTTTAACAGTAACGACATCTGTACTGGCTGCACCCGGTTAGACGCAAACTGTGAAGGGACTGCTGTTGAGGCGCATAAATCCAGACAGCTTCAGATTGTCATTAACGGACACGTCATGTCAAAGGATGGACTATACAGGATAGGCGGAATTGTGAAGTCCCTGGACTCCAGGCTCCAGAAAAACTGACTGCGTGTGCAGGGCTGCCGGTGAATAGCTGCGACCGGCAGTCCCAGGCCCTATACCTCGATAACCCGTACCACAACAAGGGGATTTCTTCTTGTGAGCTTGAATATTGAGTTCTTCAGGCTGCGCTGCAGGAAGTCCTGGATAGCTACGGCCCCGGCCCTTTCACGCAGCATCTTCTTCATCTTCTCTTCGATCTCTTTTTTCAGCGCATTGAGTATCTTTGTGTTTTCATGGCTGATGAAACCGCGAGCGATTATCTCGGGTTCCGACATGGGCATCCCCTGTGAAATAACTGCCGAAACAAAGAATATGCCGTCCGTGGACATCATGTGCCGCTCCCTGATTACATCGCTGGCCACGTCACCTATCTCTGCGCCGTCAACGTACATCTCGGAGAGCTGTATCTTGTCTATCTTCCTGAAGTGTTTCTTGTTCAACTCAAGCACGTCGCCGTTCTTGGCGATCATTATATGCGATGACTTGATGTTCAGGCTCTCGGCTATGTCGGCGTGCTTCTTTAAATGCTTGTATTCGCCGTGCACGGGCATGAAGAATTTCGGCTTTGTTACGGTGAGCATGAGCTTGAGTTCCTTGGCTGAACCGTGCCCTGACACGTGTATGTCCTCGTCCTTGTCGTAGTAGACGTTGACGCCAAGCTCCATGAGGGCATTAACGATGTTGGTCACCATGCGCTCATTACCGGGAATAACCGATGCTGTTATGATTACCGTGTCGCCCTTCTCCGCTATGAAGTTGCGGTGCGTGCCGAAGGCCATGCGCGCCAGCGCTGACATGGGCTCGCCCTGTGTGCCGGTGCCTATGATGACAATTTTTTTATTGGGAAGCCTGCCCGCCTCATCCATGCTTATGACCAGGTCGTCCTTGATGTCCAGGAAACCCAGGGTATTTGCTATCTCGATGTTCTTCTGCATTGTCAGGCCCGATATAACGACCTTCCGGTTATATTTCTGGGCCGTGTCCATCACCTGCTGTATGCGCTGAATGTTAGACGCAAAGGATGCGACAATTATCCTCCCCTTTGAATCAGAGAATATGTCAGAGAGTTTGTTCATGAGTATCGATTCCGATTTCGTAAACCCCGGCTTCTCCGCGTTGGTGCTGTCAGACATGAGCAGCAGCACCCCCTTTTCGCCGTGATGCGCAAACCTGTAGATGTCTGTCACCTCGCCTTCAACCGGCGAAAAATCGATCTTGAAGTCACCCGTATGAATTATTGTGCCGGCGACAGTCTGTATCGCAAGCCCCACGCCGCCTATTATCGAATGATTCACCCTGATGAACTCCACGGAGAAGCTGCCTATGTTTTCGATCTGCCGCGGCTCAACCTCAATGAACCTGGGTTCGTATTTAAGGGGCTTCTCCTCGAGCCTGCTCTGCACAAGTCCTATTGTGAGCTTTGTAGCGTAAATGGGCGCCTTTATCTCCTGAAGCAGAAAGGCTATTGCCCCTATGTGGTCCTCATGCCCGTGGGTCAGGATTATCCCCTTGACCTTCTCCCGGTTCTGCTTTACATATGTGAAGTCCGGGATGATGTAGTCTATGCCCGGCATCTCGTCCCTGGGGAACATGATCCCGCAGTCAACGATTATCATCTCATTATTCTGGGAGAATATTGTCATGTTCTTGCCCACGGCGCCCAGACCGCCTATGGGTATGACATTTACTGAACCGCTGTCTTTAGAAAGTATATTCTTCATACGCCGGAATGCCCGAAGCCCCCTTCGTTCCTTTTAGTCTCATTAAGTTGTTCCACCATCATGAACTCGCCGCGGTATGCCTTTGCAAAAACAAGCTGCGCTATCCTCATGCCGTTTTCAATCACAAAGGGTTCAGGCCCCAGGTTTGTCATGATAATTTTTATTTCACCCCGATAGTCCGAGTCAATGGTGCCCGGAGCATTGGGTATTGTTATTCCGTGTTTAAGCGCCAGTCCGCTGCGCGGCCTCACCTGCGCCTCGTAACCTTCAGGTATCTCGATAAAAATACCGGTGGGCACCAGCTCTGTTTTTCCGGGCAGGATTTCAAGGGGCTGCGCCAGGAACGCGCAGAGGTCCGCGCCTGCGGCGCCCCTGGTCTGGTACTGCGGCAGGCTCGCGCCTTCGAGGATTCTTACTTTAACAGGTATCACATGTGTTTCCTTATTTCACGCATAATACATGCCTGGTAATTTTCACACTTGCGGCAA
>CAYTSF010000091.1:5832-7979 GCA_964440335.1 uncultured Leptospirales bacterium | reverse complement strand
CAGGAAGTATATGACGCCGAAGAGTATTCCCCCCAGGTGGCCTATATGCGAGACGCTGCTGCTGTTGCCCGACGTGACCTGGAAATAAAGTTCAAGCCCGCCATATAACACAACGAGGTACTTTGCTTTCATGGGAATAAAAAAGAAGATAAGCAGCTCGGCATCGGGAAAGAGCAGACCGAATGCCAGCAGGAGCCCGAACACCGCGCCCGATGCCCCTATTGTGGGGATGATAAAACCCACGTCCTGGTATATAAGGTTGATAACAAGAATCGTAATGCCCGCGCCTATGCCGGTAAAAAAGTAATAAAACAGAAACTTTCTCCCGCCCCAGAGCTGTTCAATGGGCATTCCGAAAAGAAGCAGCGCGTACATGTTGAAAAAAATGTGGGCAAAACCGCCGTGCAGGAACATGTAGGTGCAGACCTGCCACACGTAATACTTGCCCACAATCAGTATGGGCGTCAGCCCGAACCAGTAGGTCATAAACTCAAGCTTCGAGAGCTGAGGTATGGATTCAATGTATGGCACGTATGACCGGGCAAGCAGGCCCTGGAAAAGATAGACTGTAACATTCAGAAAAATTATTCTGAACACCCAGCTGTTTGAAGAGTTATATCCATTATTGTGCATAAAATTTACCGTCCTGATTATCGGGCCAGCACCGAGCGTATCTCACCGATGTACATCCTGTGATAGTCCCTGTGCTGGTAATTTGAAGCAATGCCTGCATCTATAAAATGCTCAGGATCAATATCCTGAAAATAGATTTTTCTGCATTCCATTACAAGCCTTGCTTCACGGAAGTAGACGGACCCTTCCGGCGACCTGACCGGCGTCAGCCCTGTCTCCGCGGCCTTCTCTGTGTCGCGGCCTGATTTTGTGCCGCATATTTTAAGCGCGCCCCTGTATTCCTCTGTAAAAAAGGAGAGGGTAAAGAATTCATTATCTTCTACAAACCTGTACGTGTGTCTCTGTGGGCGAATAAAAATATAGCATACGTCCCTGTTCCACAGATGGCCCAGGCCCCCCCACGAAGCTGTCATCGTATTGTAATTGCCCGGAACACCCGCGGTTATAAGCATCCAGTCGCTGCTTATGAGTTTAAAAACATTGTCGTTTGTGTCTGCGGTTTTAATCTGTCTGAAATCCATACTTATCCCTGAAACTTTTTCCTGCCTGATTGTCAAAGCATCATGCAGTTAGTATCTCTACACCGTTATCTGTTACACATATCGTGTGCTCCCACTGCGCTGAAAGAAGGCCGTCAACGGTTACCGCTGTCCAGTCGTCAGCCAGGAGCCTGGTCTGGTATTTGCCCTGGTTTATCATGGGCTCGATTGTAAATATCATGCCGGGAAACATTGCAATCCCCCTGTAACCCACGTCGTAATGGTGAACATGGGGATCTTCATGAAATTTTATCCCTATTCCATGCCCGCCGTAATCCCTCACAACAGAGAACCCGTGGGCCGAGGCATGCTTTTCTATGACATGCCCTATCCTGCCGAAATCGTTATAGGGCCTGACCTCATCGATCCCCAGCTCCATGCATTCCCTGGAGACCTCAACAAGTTCCCTGGCCTTATCTGAAACATCTCCGATCATGTACATCCTGCTGGCATCGCCGAAATAGCCGTTAAGGACGCATGTTACGTCAACATTTATGATGTCGCCATCCTTGAGGGATGTGTTGTCAGGGATGCCGTGGCAGATAACATTGTTTATGGATGTACATACGCTTTTCGGGTAACCGTTGTAATGCAGCGGTGCAGGCACAGCGCCATGCTTGATTGTATAATCATGTACCCAGGTGTTTATTTCATCGGTTGTAATCCCGCTCCTTATTTTTGGCGATACCATATCAAGAACATCGCGTGTAAGCCGGCAGCAGCGTCTGATCCCCTCTATCTGCTCCTTCGTCTTGATTTTTATGCCCCTGGGGGGTTTCATCGAAACCGGCGGGTGCGTTTCGTTCTGCATGTCCGATTCCATGTGGCATTTTTTATATTTTTTCCCGCTGCCGCACCAGCATGGATCATTTCTTAAAACTTTTGTCATTTTTTCGATTAACCTGTAAAAATGTTCTTTATTTAATTATACCGATAATACTCTGTTATTCCTATAAGAAACTGGTATTACATAAT
>CAYTSF010000091.1:2451-5732 GCA_964440335.1 uncultured Leptospirales bacterium | reverse complement strand
ATAATACTTATTTTTTTCCTGAAAGTATCAGATAAAACAAACCAGTATAAGGCAGGCTCTGATATTCACGACACTTACGACCCGTATCTTCCATGGGAAAAAGTCCACAAATAGTCAGGGCTTTTTTACCGCACCGGAAACCTGGCGGAGTTTCTGAAGCAGCGTATTGAAATCAATGAGCCAGGTTTTGCCGTTATATTCCACAAGGACGAGATCGTAACAGCTCCCCTTTATTGTCCATTCGCGGGGGATGGTATCCTTCTCGCCCGAATAGTTCTCTATTCTACCCTTACCTTCGGAGTATACAATAAAACCTGAACCGGTTATGAAAACATTTTCAAGCTTCGATACTTTTCTTATCTCTTTCCTGCTTTTATTCACAAGGTCATACTTCATCACTGTCCAGTTCCCGGCACCCCCCTTTAGGAAGTACAGGTTGTTCCCCTTCACCGCGCAATCAAAAGCCGATGCCTCAACATTTTTTACTACAATACCGGGCTTCTCCATGTCATAAACCGAGATGTAATATGAGCCGGCAATGCCGGTTATCACCGCGCCGTATTTTTCTGTGGAATAGACAAAACCGCGCGATAGCTTTTTGTACGGCCCGAAGAAATCCCCCTTGTCATAAACTTTTGAACTCTTATTGCTTATTGAAAACTCGTAAAGCTTCCCCTTTAACAGGTAAATGACACTACCCCCCCTGAGCCCCACAGCGTCAATGGTCTCCTTCGCCTCGGCCTTGAATATGGCCACCGGGTCACCGTCGATGTTGAACACGCAGAAGCCCTTGTTGTTGCCCAGCAGTATGTTACTGCTGTTCATGCAGCCGTAAGAGGTATTATCATCAATGCTTTCATCCGCATCGAGCGTTGCTTTCTGCGGGTAAATGACCTCAGGCTCTTCTCCTCCACTCAGGAGGACCAGGTTCTTCGTGAAAAAAATTTCACTGCTGCCGTGTTCCGAAATCGAAAAGGCCCCGAGAAGTTTTTCATGGATTGTCTCCAGGTCGGTTCCTCCTCCCGCTGCCAGCTTCTCAACAAGTTTGTTGAAGTCACCTTCGGATGATCCGCAGGATGTGAATATCATTAATGCAGGAATTAAAAAAAGAATCAGTTGTTTCATCATTTACCGTTATTTCTGTGCGTTCTTTCTCGCCTTAATTTTTTCTATTGCCCTGGATATATACTCGCTGTCGTACAGGTCTATCATTTTAGATGCAGCACTTGATTTTGCCCTGAGGCTGAACCGCGAGGTTGAGAAATAGATGCCGCTCTTGCATTTTTCCGTTGTAATGCTCTTCTGGAACTCGATTATCTGCCCCTCGGCTATCTCCCTTGTTGTACGGTTAAAGTATACGAGTACGGGCGGATCGTTGATCCTCTTGATGTTATATACCCTGTACTGGTATTCATTTGTTGAAATCTTGTCAGCCGATACAATATTAAAGTTCAGGCTCGATATCATGTCGGTGATATAGGGCTGAAGTTCCTCCAGCGATGACTGGAAGAACGGCGTAAGGTTGTCATTATCAAGGATCGCGCGGTATGCCTCAAGCTTCTGCGCTGTGCTCCTGAAGTTGGCGTTTTCAGCTTCGATCTTTGTCCAGTGATGTATGGCCTCTTTGATCTTGTTTTCATGCTCATAACATTCCGCGAGCAGGTACCTGTATGCATGGGACTCCTCGTCCTTCTCCTTCAGGCTTGTGAGCCCCTTCTCCAGGTATTCTATGGCCTCGTTGAAGTTTTCCCTGTCATGGCACATCTCGCCAAGCATATAGAGGCTCTGGATGAAGAACCTCCTGTCATTCTTCGCATTGTCGAGCATTGCCGCTGCATTGTCATAATCCTTCTTCATCTTGTATATTGAGCCGAGATAGAACTGTACCTCCGGAAGGTCTTTTTTCAGTTCAGACGCCTTGAGCAGATAGACCTCGGCCTTCTGAAAGTCTGAAATTTTAAAACACGATATGCCAAGAGGCAGGTAAACATCATCAAGTTTCGGATCGAGCAGGGCTGCGCGCAGCAGGTTCTCCCTGGCGTTTTTATAATTCTTCTGCTGGTAATAGGCGTGCCCGAGTCTGTGATTTGCCTTTATATCGTCAGGATTAAAACTCAGTATGGCCTTGTATTCCTCAATCTCTTTGGGGTAGTTCTGCGTGCTGTTGTAGAGACCTGCAAGGTGATAATGAATGTCAAGCTCCTTCACAAACTTTGAGAAATCGGGCTGGTTCAGGATATCGTTAAGCTCTGAGATTGCAAGTATGTACTGCCTGCTGTTTATGAGGATTCTTGCTTTCAGGTACATTGCGGGGATGTAATTCTTTTTTTTGGAAAGCACATATTTCACGAGATCAGTGGCCCCGTTTATGTCCCCTTCCTGAAGCATCTCTTCAGCCTTGCGTACAGACATGGGTATGCGTAACGATTTCAGAATCATCAGAAGAATCGTTATAATTAACGCAGTCAGTGCAAAAATCAGATAGTTCATATATTTTCTGTAATCCGTGCTTCAGCGTTCTTTTTGCAGGCAGATTAAACTTTATATTACATATGCCGTGTTAGTCAATCAAAATAACTTTTCAGCGCATCCCTGTCATTTACATAATTTCTCGCCCCCTCTTCGCGGTTTTTAATGAAAAACCGCTGGTCATAAAAATTACTTGAAATATGGACACCCCATATCGAGTATGCAGAAAATTTCCTGATTAAAGCCCGATTTACGGCTTTTCTTTCACTAAAACAAAGTAACAGGAATGAATTTCTGGTTTCAGAAACTTATTACGCCGGTGGTCCGGTTTTTCAATAAAATTTAAATGAGCAGCATATGACAAAAAAACTGGTAAGTATTTACGACACGACCTTGAGAGACGGGGCACAGACTGTGGGGATCTCGCTTTCAATTCAGGATAAACTCAACATTGCAAAAATTCTCGACTCGATGAAAATTGACTACATCGAGGGGGGATGGCCGGGATCCAATCCCAAGGACGAACAGTTCTTCTCGGATGTGAGGCAGCTTGGCCTTTCCCATTCACGGATCGCCGCTTTCGGATCGACCAGGCGCAAGGGATACAAGTGCGGCGATGACCAGATCGTACAGGCCCTCGTCAACTCAAAGGCCGACACCCTGACCATCGTAGCTAAGACATGGGACTTCCAGGTTACAAAAGCCCTTGGCATGGAGCTCGACGAGAACCTGCTGCTGATTCATGATACAGTGGCATACCTGAAGGATAAGGGATTCGAGGTGTTCCTTGACGCGGAGCATCTCTTTGACGG
>CAYTSF010000091.1:0-2351 GCA_964440335.1 uncultured Leptospirales bacterium | reverse complement strand
TCGTCTGTCCAGGGCACAATAAACGGTTACGGTGAACGCTGCGGGAACTGCGACCTGACCACCTTTATCCCGAACCTTGTGCTCAAGATGGGGATGAGCTGTTCATCCGAACCCGTGCTGCATCACATAACAGAGGTAAGCAGGTTCGTCAGCGAAATCGCCAACCTTCCGCATGTTGAAAACAGGCCTTTTGTCGGGGTCAACGCCTTTGCCCACAAGGGAGGAATACACGTTTCCGCCCTGCAGAAAGACACCAGAACATACGAACACATAGACCCGTCGCTTGTGGGCAACAAGAGGATGGTCATGATCTCGGAGCTTTCAGGCAAGAGCAACGTGGAGTTCAAGGCAAAGGAACTGGGAATCGACATTACCGGCGACATAAACCTCTCGCGCAGCGTCCTTGAAAAGATCAAGAACATGGAGGAGAAGGGCTTCCAGTTCGAGGCAGCCGAAGGTTCCTTCGAGCTGCTGCTCAGGGAATCTACCGGGGAGTATAAGCCATTTTTCAGGCTTCTCGGCTTCAGGCTCATTACAGAGATGGATACAGACGGAAAGCTTGAGTGCGAGGCCACAATAAAGGTACGGGTTGACGACAGGGTTGAACATACCGCTGCCAACGGCAACGGCCCTGTCGATGCCCTTAACAACGCCCTCAGGAAGGCGCTGCTGAAATTCTTCCCCGAGATATCCGAGATATACCTGACGGACTATAAAGTCCGCGTTCTCGACGAGGACTCAGGCACCGCGGCGTCAGTCAGGGTACTCATTGACCAGACAGACGGGACAAAGCACTGGGGAACCGTGGGTGTATCCGAAAACGTAATCGAAGCGTCCTGGATGGCGCTCGTTGATGGAATCGAGTACATGCTTTTTAAACGAAGGAATTCAGGGAACTAAAAAAACCTTGCAAATATCTATCCGATCTTCAATAATAGGAAACCGTTAATAATCAGGAAATTTAAATATGAAAAAATACATTATAGCTCTCCCGCTTCTGCTCCTTGCAGCATCAATTTTCAACCCCCTTTCAGCATGGGAACGTTTTGACCGCGTACTGGCGGTGGTCAATAACAGGCCCATAATTGAAAGCGAGGTAAACAAGCGGCTTGAGCAGCTAATGTCAGTCAAAAGTATATCCAAATCTAAAATAGCATACGAAAAAAGCCGCATTATTGACCAGCTCATAGAAAACGAGCTCATTTTTGAAACGGCAATGAACGAGTCCATAGAGATAAGCGACAAGCGCGTCATAAACCAGCTCAACGACGCAATGGTCAAATTTTTCAGCCAGAAAGAGGATGACCCCAAAAAGGTCGAGGAAATTGTTGCAAAGGTATGCAAAAACCTTGAGCAATACCTTGCAGACAGGTTTAACACAGAGTTTGAAATTGATTCTGACCTGAAGAAGTTCATGGCATTTATCGAAAAGAAGGAGAAGACCGATTTTTATACCTTCTTTGAGCAGATGAAGGTCAACATTGCACGACAGCAGATCATGTCAATCAGCGTGGGTACAAATCCGCCTACGACTGAAGATGCGAAAAAATGGTTCAAGAAAAACAAGGATAAACTGGGGATCGAGGTACATGTAAAACACATACTCATTATACCCAGGAGCAGCTCCCTTGGAGATGAAAAGGACGCCAACAACAAGATCGAGGAGATCAGGAAAAAAATTCTGGCCGGTGAATCCTTCGAGAAGCTTGCAGCGAAATACTCCCAGGACCCCGGATCAGCGGGCAACGGCGGAGACCTTGGCTGGCAGATGCTCGGTCAGATGGACCCGTACTTTGCCAACGCCGTGTACCAGATGAACAAGAAAAACCAGGTATCGGCTGTATTTAAATCCGGCTTCGGTTACCATATTGTAAAGTACCTTGACCGGAGGCCTGTAACATTCGAAAAGGTCGAACAGCTTATTTTATGGAAACTGTACACCGAGAACATGGCAGAACAGTATGTAAAGTGGATGGAGCAGAGAAAGAAAGAGGCATCAATAACAATTTACATGGAAGAATACGTAGCGAAAAAGAAATAACAGGAGCTGTGTTTGAAAGTGGATGTTTTAATTCTGGTTGAAAATGGAATAACAGATACTGACCTTGAATTCGGAAATATATACGTTCCGTTTTTTTTGCGGGGGAAAATACAGGGCGTGAGCGCAAGTTCACGCTTTTTTTATTCCCTGCCTGCAGGTTATGAAGGCCGGCTTAAAAATGAACAGGGTGCTTTCACCAGGGAGAACGATGCCGATGTCAGTTTCTGGAAAAAACTGTTTCAGGACACATCCTCCGGTCACATCGCAGTAATAAAGGCTGACGCGCTTTTCTTTGACCCTGAAATCCTGG
>CAYTSF010000090.1:11223-13937 GCA_964440335.1 uncultured Leptospirales bacterium | reverse complement strand
GCGGAGTATTTCACCGTAATCATTTGTAAGGCATTTTTTTATCCGGCTCTCAAGGTACTTTGATATCTTCATTTCAGGTTTTGGCATCAGCCTCCCCTTCATGTTCTTGTCGATAACAACGACAAATTCCCCTGTTGCCATAGGCTTTCCCGGTGACCACATTTTGCCGCCTGAAATTTCTGTTTTAAAAGTGATTTCCAGTTTTACCCTGTTTTCATACTCGGTCATGAGCGGTCTGACCTCTTCAGTGAAGAGCTTCTGGTATGGTTCATTGCCAATAATATTGACTGGCCCTGCTGAAAAACCTGTCCATTCCTTGAACTTTTTACCGTTAAAATTCATCTCTGCTGTTTTTTCAATCTTCTTCCCGTTGATCGTAAAAGTAAAAATAATTTTAGATTTGCCGCTCGAAGGTTTCACACCGTCTTTAACTGCCTGGTTGTGGAATGACCTGGGGAAATACGCCATAAAAAAAATGTCATCCGGCTCAAACCCCTTGTAAATGAACTTACCGGTGAAAGCACCTTCATTCTCATTTTTAAATTCGATGAATTTTTTAGAAAAAACGATCTTTCCTACATTTTTTGTATGGGACTTGCTCGTCATTCCGTAGTCTTTAACTTCACCTGACGCAGCAAAATTATCAGTTACGGATTCATCCGGATCATCGCTGTCAGATGAAAACACATTATCCGAAAAGCTGCTGAAAGGACCCAGGTCAAATGTGCCGCATGCAGTGCAGAGCACCAATGCAGAAAAGGCGGCAATAACTGAATGCAACAAAAAACTTTTTTTCGAAACTGAATGCATGTTCTGTCTCCCGAAATTATGATATTTATTTCAGCACCGGTACATGCAGGCCACACCTGCCGTACGCGGTTACTGAAATAATTACGTGGGAGTTTAGCAGGCATAAAAAAATCTGTCCCGAAAATTCCGACAGGCGGCATTATATCCATGATGAACGGTTGTTTTTTACGGATAAACGGTAGTTAATAACCGGGAAAATCCGGCAGGCTACTGCAGGTAGGTTTTTCTGAAACTGCTGGAAACCCTCCTGCTCATCTCGACAATATCACTATTCTCCATGACAGCCGCATATGTACCACTAAAGTATTTTTCAACCTGCCTGATACGGCCGGGATTTATCAGTGAATTCCTGTGTACCCGGATCAATTTGCCGCAACTCTTTTCCTCCAGTTCGGCAAGTGTATAATCTGTTACATATGAGCTGCCCACTGTCTTCAGGACAGTCCGTTTATTTACTGCCCTTGCAGTAATAATATCTTCGAACTTCAGGAATAGATAGCTCTCGTCATTCTTTACAGATATAATTCCATTAATAAGCTGCTGTGCAATATCAGCCTGATTATTACTGCCGGAACCTGCCTCCTTTGTCTCTTGCTTCACCTGCCGGGAATATACATGTCTCCACTGGTAAGCCATGTTCATGATGTTCCATGCCAGCAGCAGGACAAAGTAGATATTGAAACCATTGAGTACATGCGACAGGTCTATTATGAATGCGGGAATAAAAAGCATGGAAAAGACCATGCCTGTTGTGGCAATAAACCTGGTATTTTTATCAGCAATTTTTTTCCTGTTCTGCAGAAGCACCATTGATGAATAGAGAAAGATAAAGACACAGAAAATATTAAGAAGCTGCGTAGTTATTACACAGAAAGAAAAAGGTTCCTCTGATGGCTGAAACTTCAAGATACCATAAAACAGCACATCTGTTACAACATAAAATACAGGGTATACTGAAACAGTAATTATGAAAATTAGCCTTCGGGTGGAAATCTTTTCATTTGTTAAACCATGAACAAGAAATGCAGAATACAAAAACCACAGCATAAGCAGAATTGAATTGAAATAACTAATCAGTATAAAAACAATTTTTTCCGGTACGACTGTTATTACAAGAAAATCCCTCACTGAATTCGCAATATTATCCAGCAATGTTACGAGAAGGACTATGATATAAAATTTAAATGTTCTGTTTCTGTTTTTCAGGAAAGTAATGAATGTCAGGGCAAGGGATATTATCTGTACCGAATAAACAGTCAGGTCAAAAAGGAATATTATGCTCTTCATTACCTATACACCGTGTATTTGTTATATTTATTCCGGCCGGGTGAGCCCTCCATGTCAAGAAATTAAAACATTCTTACTGCCCGGTTATAAAGGATCTATTCCGGCTTGACATTCAGCTCCCTGGATGCGAAACAGGAAAGGTATGATATAATAAATACCGGCTGCAGTGACACTTTTATACTACCCGGTATTCATATATAATAAAAAACATGTATAACATCATTATTAAGGAGTAAATCAGATGAAAAAATTTTTATTCGCCTCATTCATTATTATCGCCATGGTGATGTCAGGTATGACATTAACAGTTTCCGCAAAGGACACTAAATCGAAAGACAAGGTTGAACAGAAAGACGATACAAAAAAGAAAAAAACAAAAGACGACAAGAAAGACAAAGAGGACGATAAAGACAAAAAGAAAGACAAGAAAGATAAAGACGACGACAAGGACAAAAAGAAAGACAAGAAAGATAAAGACGACGACAAGGACAAAAAGAAAGACAAGAAAGACAAAGACGACGACAAAGACAAAAAGAAAGATAAGAAAGATAAAGACGACGATAAGGACAAAAAGAAAGATAAGAAAGATAAAGACGACGACAAAGACAAAAAGAAAG